>CALVRJ010000034.1 GCA_944358545.1 uncultured Bacilli bacterium
TACAAACCATGTATATGCTTAAAAATTTTTCCACTAATGTTTACTTTTTTTCGGGACATTTTCATAAGTTATTGACAGAAAAATCGGCTAAAATAAAAGAAAAAGTGACAAAATTCACTCTTTCTTACGCTTTAAACGGGACAAGTTTTTCCTGAAACAGCTCTCCTAATAGCCGAACCTAGAGCTTTTCCTAAATCGACTATTACCGAAAAACCTTTGACAATTGCATTAATAAGAGTCGCTGAAATAGTTCCACCATAAACATTTAATAATTCATTTCTATTAAGTTTCACTTATTACACGCCACCGGTCTAAAAATTCCATCGACTATTCCTATTAAAAATCCAACTGCTGCTGTAATTAGGCAAACCATTCCCGAAGAAATAGTCCCACCACCATCAATTGATAAAAGTTCATTTTTACAAAGCTTCATTAAATACTCCTTTCCGTATAAGTTAATATCTTCCCGTCTTTTATTTGAATAAGTTTATCGAATAAATCTAAATTATCTTGCCTATGTGACACAAAAATAATAGTTTTACCACCATATTTTTTAAATATGTTCTTTATAATTCTCCTTTCCATATTGGTATCGACCTCACTAAGCCCTTCATCGATAATTAAAATATTAAACTTTTTTAAAGCCCGAGACAGAACAATTCTCTGTCTTTGACCACCTGAAAGATTAAAACCATTTTCCTCGATTAAATCATCTAAATCTAAACCAATATCTTTAATCTCACATAAATCTTCATTATCATGGTTGCCTAAAAATTCTAAATTATCCTTTAAAGAGCCGACAAAAATAGTCTCTTTTTGTGAAACATAATTTATTCCTATCACTTTGAAATTACGTATATTCCGGTTTCCAATTAAAACCTTTCCTTGATAATCGTCATAAAAACCTTTCAAAATCTTAAAAAGCGTACTTTTTCCACTTCCACTCTTACCAGTAACCATAACTTTTTCGCCATTTCGAATAGTCAAAGAAACATTATCCAAGACCTTTTTATCATCATCAAAACTGTAACTAACATTTAAAAACTTAATATCGCCTCGTAACTGTTTTCTGATTTTCTTCGGTACCTTATAATCTAAAAGCTCACTAATATGTTTAACAGCCGATGTTACTTCTCTAAACTCCAAATCATAATCAAGTATCTTTCTATAATTATCCATAAAATTTATCGCCAAAATAAATAAAGTTACACCTAAAGAAAAATTAAGCCCTTTATTTACTTCTAAAAATATATAAATAATTAAAAAGAAAAGACCAAAATAATATAATATTTCTTTATCTAAAACTTGCTTATTGTAAAGTTTATCAATTACCTGCGTTTTATTCAAATAACTATCATAATAATTCTTAAATTTTTTTATTACTAAATTTTCGCTATCTAAATTTTTCACGCTTTCAAAGCCACTGATAGATTCAGTCATATAAGAATTAACCAAAGCTTTTTCATATAAAATCTGATCCACATTTACTTCGTTTTTACGAGAATAGTAAATAAAATCTAAAGTATAGAATAAACAGATAAACAACACAATCCAAAAAACTCCAACATTAATCCCTACTATCACTATAAACGATAATATCATAATTGGTAAATTAGTAAAAATAGCAATCGAAATACTTGTAATAAATTCTCTTATCCAAAATAAATCATTAAAATAACTTGTAATCTCACCAGTTGTTTTCTGACGGAAAAACTTGTATGGGAGATGAATAATCTTTTTAAAAATATCCATCGATAATTTTCTGTCAATAACTCGGTTCAGATTTATAATCTTTAAATTTCTAAAATATCCGAGAAAAGCATAAACTAGAAAGACAATTAAAAATATTCCACAAACTTCAAATAACTCGTTAAAATCTTTCTTCAAGCAATCAATTAAAACTTGTAAGAAAAATGATATTATTATCGCCAACACACTAATTATAAAAGAAAAAATACCAATCAAAATTAACGACTTTATATTAGCCTTAGCAATACTTTTAATAAATGAAAATACATTAGGCTCATTTTCTTTATTAAGCTTTCGTATAGGCTTCATCGTAATTACTACCCCAGTCCATATTTTTTTGAAATCATCAAAACCTAATTTCCTAAGTCCTCTGCCAGGGTCACCGATTAATAACCTACGTTTCTTAAAATCTACCTCGTATATAACCACATAATGTTTGTAGGAGTCGTTTATAATTACATGAGCTATTACGGGTAATGTAAAATAAAAGCTTTTAAATTTTCGGCCTTCTGCCTTAAAACCAAGTTCTTCAAGCGTTAAAACTAAATGATAAGCATCTGTTCCCTTGCGACTTGTCTTCAACATTTCATTTAACTTTGTCATACTAGTATAACCACCATAATATTTCAAAATCATCTGAACACAAGCCCCTGCACATTCTTTTATACCAGTTTGCTTAACAAATGGATATCTTTTCATTTTTTCACCTCCTACTATATATATACGAGATGAAAAGCCGATTTCCTTTAAAAATAAAAAAATTACCGTTTAAAAATGGAAATTTTTTTAAAACCGTAACTTTTTTCCTTAAATAAATTCAAATTTGTCGTAAAATCATTATATTCATATTCACAAACTACAATACCACTTTCGGTAAGTAATTCCCTCTCTTCAATTATTTTAAGAGCCTTTCCCATAAGCCCTTTTCTATATGGTGGGTCTAAAAATATGATATCAAATTTCAAATCAGTTTCCTTTAAAAACTTTTTATAATCCGATTTTATCACCTTTATATCATCATTCATATTTTTCATATTATCTTTAATAACTCGAATTGCCTCTTCATTATTATCGATTAAATATGCCTCATTTGCCCCATTACTAATTGCTTCAAGTCCTAAAGCTCCACTACCAGCAAACAAATCAAGCACCTTTGAACCCTCAACATAATTTTGAATCATTCCAAACAAAGACTCTTTAACTCTATCCATTGTTGGTCTCGTTCCTTCAATATTAAAACCTTTTAATTTTTTTCCTCTATACTTTCCACTAATAATATGCATAATATCACCATAATTATTTTACCATATTTTATTTAAAAGCCCCAAGTATTTTCTCCAGCATTTCAAATGTATCCATTGCTTTCGATATTCTATCTGCCTTAGTAAGCTTATATTCACGTTTTACCTCTTCTACAAACGCCTTAAACATTGATGAATCTCTATTTAAAATCTTATACCAATAAGAATGACTTCGCAAATATCGTAAATAATATGGATTTTCTTTAATTTTAAACTGTATCTCTAAACTCATTAATCTTCAAAGTGCTTATATAATGGTCTAGCTTTATACGTCTCCTTCGGCGTATCCTTTTTACTAGACATATCTTGTAAAAGCCCTAAAACCCTCTGCATACTATTAACCCCGTTTTGAATACTATCCAAATCAATTCCTTTGATGAAACTAGCTAAATCAAAATTACTAGAATTAGAATTTTGAACTTTCTTTCCTTTTAAATAATCATTCCAAACCGCTTCATCCTCACCATACATATCGTAAATCTCATAAAATTTTTGCCAAGTCATCTTACCATCTCTAACATAATTAAGCAAAATAGGATTCTTTTTTACAAAATCCTTAAACTTTTCCTTCGTTGCCATTTTTATCACCCATATTACTATATTCATTTGAAAACAAAAAAAGTCCAATAAAGACTTTATTTTTGAACATAATTTAAATTAATTGCCAACGAAGAATCAATCACTCCAGGTTGACTTGTAATATCTTCATTATAAGCAACTTTCACTGTAAATTTTTTCTCCTCAGAAGAATTTAAAACATCATCCTCTTGAATTCCGTCAATTATAAAATTAATTGCCGGATTTTTTTCATCACTTATCTCCATACTATCTAGTCTAGCATCAATACTTCCTCCATTTTTAACCGTTACTTCATAAACTATATAATCACCAGGACTAGTTAATAAAGAATTAAATGATGCTGACGTTTTACTATAAATTGGTGCACTTCCATTACTTGCCGTGCCATGTATCTCCTTAACTGTAATTCCAGTAATTTCAACATCCCAATTACTACTAATATTTGCATTTCCATTAACCGTAAGATTCGTTCCAAAAGCTGCATAACCTATCGTCATCACACATAAAACAAGCAAAAGCAAATGAATAACATTCTTTCTATTTTTCACTCTAACACCTCATTACTATAAAAAGTATATCATAAAAAACAAATAAAAAAAAGAGTTCTAATTGCTAGAACCCTCACTCATTGAAGCAACTTCTAATTTATCACCATTATGTATGATGATTAAACTACCTGAAGTTTGATATCCTAAATCGTCTTTATATTCGATTTCAAAGCTCATTTTATATGCATTGTCATCTGTATTTTCCCCATAAGTATAACTCTCATGACCCTCATTTTTTACTGTAACCTTAGATACGATAGGCAATTCCTGCTTTCTATCATCATATATATCACTCTCTACACTTTTGTACATTGAATCTGATGCATATTTTGAAAAATCATTGACATAATTACTATAGACAAACTGTGTACCACCGACATCACTTTTACTAACCTTATTGTCTAAATTAAAGAAATCAGCAATAAACATTTGTGCGACTAACTCTGCATATTTGTCCTCGTCGACATTATCTGCCTCCAAAGTCTTTTTTAATTCCTTAAATAAACTTTTATAATAACTTGTCGCATTATCTTTTAAAGTATAATTATATCCTTCAATTGTATCGACATTTTTAACGACTTTAGCCACCTTTTTCGTTCCTTCAAACTTATTAAATGCTAAAACACAACCACCTATTACTATAATCAACAACAATAGGAAAATTGTTATCTTTCTTATACTCAGCCTCTTCTTTTTCATTAGTTACCTCCCTTAATAACTTTATCACTTTCCGTTGTTTTTTTAATTAAATCATGAACAATAATATCATTTGATACCGTTATTTCTCTTTCTGCTCTATCGCTATATTTTTCGATATAATCCTTACCGATTGCCTCATCTTCCTTAAGCATTATCGCCTCATCGTTTTGACTATCGTAGTACATCTTATCAGTTATCAAATTTCCATTAGGGAAAACGACAAAATGATCATCTGTACTAAACACATCATGTCCGAGCGCATAAGGCGTTTTAAAGCCAATCATATTAGCCAAAGTAGGTAAAACATCATACATTCCTGTAACTGTTGTAATCTCTTTATTTATCTTCTTTTGTAAAGATTTATCTTTAGTCCATATTATAAATGGTACTTTTCTATTCAGCTCATAATCGTATTTAGTAAATTCTTTATATCTTGGATCATCTTTAGAATACTTAGAATCAGTCTCTGGGTCATAATTGTAATAATAATCATATTCAGACCTCTTTATCTTCGCATCATGATCTCCATAAATAACCAAAACCGTATTCTCCAAAAGTCCTTCTTTATCAAGCTCATCGACAAGCTCCCCAATCGCTTGATCGGCATAATGAACCGTTGTAAAATAATTACCTAAAGTAGTTCCCTTCAAATAATTATTAACCACTTCTGTTTCTTCACCAGTCTCTGGGTCTGTTTTCGTATATTTATAAGTTAAATCCAAATCAGTTTTATCTTCAAGGCCTTCAAATGGTGTATGATTAGTTAGCATTATCAAAAGACCATAATACTTATCATGTTTCTCTTTAATCTTCTTAATCTTTTGCACAGATTGTTTAAAGAAAGACTTATCAGATAAACCTAACCCTATCGTTTCATCGATATTATAATCTTTTTCATTATAAAATCTATCGTAGCCAAGCTGTTCATGCATAACCTCTCTATTCCACATAGAGCCTTTATTCGCATGCATACTAAATACATAATAATCATCATCTTTTAAATATTTCTGAAGAGAAGGATAATATCTATCCCAATAACTTACAAACACCGTTCCACTACTAGCCGGCAAAAGTGAAGTACTATAAGTAAATTCTGAATCGCTACTAGTACCTACACTCTCTTGTGCATAAAAATTAGAAAAATACATTCCCTCACTAGCTAGTCTTTTCATGTTTGGCGCAAGTTCAACCCCATTTATTTCTGTATCAAGTACATAATTTTGAAAACTCTCCGCATGAATGGCAATAATATTCTTACCTTTTAAAATATCAGTATATTCATTTCCTTTATCATCTTGCGGATATTCTTCATAATATTCTCTAAATTCTTTTGCCGCCTTATCATAACCAAATAACGGACTTATTTGTGGTTTTAAACTTGCAATTAAATCATTAGCTTGATAAACATATATACCAAACTTCATAACTACATATTCTCTATTCCATTGTTTATAAAGACGTCCATAGTCAGTTGGTGTCAAAGTTGAAATAAAAGCCCCTGCAATAATTGCCGCTGCCACCAAACACTTAAGAACACTGAGTCTTAATTTTTCAGCAACCTTAACCTTACTATAATAACCACTCTTTAATAATTTTCTATGAACAAAAATTAACATTAAAGGTGCCCATAAATAAGCAAAGTCTTTAATTTCCATAATAGTTTCAAGCGCATCACTAACTCCAACAAGCTGTAAACTAGTAGCTAAAAGTGAAAATGAAGTAAATGAAACATAATTTGAATAATAAATTGAATTTATTAAACATATAAGTGTCAAAATAATTGACCACGAGAAATAATACTTAAATCTATTTTTTGGCTTGAAAAAATATCCAAATGAACCTACAAATAAAACAAAAGCCAAATCAGCCAAAATAGGACTTATTGCCGTAAAATTCTTCACTGTTAAACATCTCAGTAAAGTTGAATTTATAACCATTGAAATAATAAACAAAGCAAATAAAACATTATTCTTAAAGAAGAAAATAGTTTTTTCTTTTGCCGTTTTTAAAACGTTTAAAAACTTATTCCAAAATTCTTTCATCTTTTCACCCCGGTTTACTTCAAACATTATAGCACATTTCATAATTAAAAAAAAGTACTTTAATTATTGTTATTGGTTTACTGTATCTTAAAAAAAGTACTTTAATTATTGTTATTGGTTTACTGTATCTTAAAAAAAGTACTTTAATTATTGTTATTGGTTTACTGTATCTTAAAAAAGTACTTTAATTACTACTCGCTTTATATGATGCCCATTATAATCAAACAAAAAGTATGCTTTTCACACCCTTTTTAAAATTAAAAAGACAGTTCTTAAAACTGTCTTCGCTAAAAATAGCCAGATTACCTTTTAATACTATATAGATTTTCTATAAAAATCATCAAGTACTAGTAGTCTGAGGTTAAGCATATACCAAGGTAAATATATGCCCATTACTTATTATTCTCTTCATTCTTTTTTTTATTCATAATTTTTTTATAATTCTCATAAACCGTTGAATTTATCGCAATTCCTAAAACTAAAACAAAAGAAAGCAAATAAATCCAAATCATCATCATAATAATACCC
Organism: uncultured Bacilli bacterium; assembly: GCA_944358545.1. GTDB lineage: Bacteria > Bacillota_I > Bacilli_A > RF39 > UBA660 > Coprosoma. Next base: position 7,447 of record CALVRJ010000034.1, read on the forward strand.
GAAATACTACCATAAAATAACGAATAATTAGAAAAATTATTTACATAAATTGAATAACCCAAAGTAATAAGAATAATTCCTATTGTTGCAAAAAGTGCTCCCGCATTCATAAACTTTGACGGAATTCTTGCATCGGGTGCTACTGTATAAAGATACTTCAACACGATAAATATCAAAAAGAAAGCAACGGGCCATTTTAAAATCAAAAAGAAATAATATATTTGATTGTGAAAAATACTTAAAGTTTTAATATTTAAAATAAAATCTACTATTACATTTCCATAAGCAAGTACAATAAGTACAAATATAAACAAAACTAAAAACAAAATAGTCATTAAGAAAGCTTTTATTCTCCTCTTTATATAATCAGCATAAGGTAAATGATAAAGCTCATTTGAAGTTACAATCAAAGAATGCGTTCCATTAGAAGCTATAATAAACCCAACTACCATAACAACTAAAGTATTTCCTGTAAGCTTACTGTCTGTCACAAAAGGAAGCAAAACTTCTAAAAAATTACTTGGTATAATCTCTTTCATAACCGCAATGAATGATGAAGAAAACAAAGTAAACTTTGAACCAATGTAGCCAAGTAAAGTCAGAACTGGAAAAACTGACAATATTATAAAAAAAGCCAGTTGTCCAGGCAAAACATTCATTTCTGGCTTCATTATAAGATGTCCAACTTCTTTAAAATACTTCTTAAATTGCTTCATAAAATCTCCTGTTTCAATTATTTAATAACTTCTTCTTTATTACTCTTCATATCACTAGTTGCCTCATTAATCGCATCATCTATTGTTTTTATTTCATCAGTAATCATACTATAACCAATAGCTGCTCCAAAACCATGAGATAAATCTTTAAATTCACGGTTTAATTTTCTAATATAAGTAATTACCGCCTTTTCATCATGACCGACCATAAATATTAAAAACTCATTACCATTTGTTCTTATAAGCTCACTATTAGAAAGTTGCGTTTTAATTAAAATTCCTGAAGCTTCGACAATAACCTTGTCACCTTCTGGATAACCAAAATTATCGTTAATATAAGCTACATTATTTAAATCGACAACGACAATTGCCTGCGGATAAACCTCACTACTATCCCACTTTGGAATATTTTCATTTAAATAATTACGATTCTTAAGTGAAGTTAAACTATCAGTATAACGTATTTTATCAAGCTTTGAAAGTTTACCATTGTATTTTTTACCTCTTCGAAGAATCTTATACGTCATTAAACCGATTATTGCCAGCAAAATAATTGCCAAACTACTTAAAACAACTCGTAACATATTACTACTATTGTCATAATTTAGTAAAGCTGTATAACTTTCACCAAACAAAATATCTTTATTTACAAAAGTTAAATAGAACTTAAATAAATCATTAAATATATCATTATCATTTATATCTCGTAAAGCAAAATTGTAATCACTACCCATATCTAAAGTCTTAACATTCTTAAACGACTTTAAACTAAATCTAATATAGTAATCGTAAGAATATTCATCAATTGCGGCCACATCATTAGAATTTAAACTATTAACTAAATCCCTACTATTATCATACCCTTTTGTTTTAATTCCATTCTTTTTTAAATAATTATCTACTTTACTATTTTTAACCGTTTTAACTGTAACATCATTTAGCGATTGAACAGTTGAAACATTCAAAGTAGTATTATCGTCGGCTATTATATCAAAAGTTCCCTCGTATACAGCCGGCGTTTTAACTGTATCAACATTATATTTATTTCCATTACTCATTATAAAATCAATTTTTTTATCGTTAAAATCTTCAATCATCTTTTCTAAAGAAGAATAACGTTTAAAATCAACTTCAACATTAGCCATTTTTTCAAAATTATTTATAAGTGAATAATTTAAACCTTGTAAACCATTGTTTGTTGAAACTTCAAAAGGAGCATTTAAAATAAAACCATAAGTATATCTTTTACTTCTAAACTTTGTTTGTGACTTTTCATCAATATCATTATAATCAAAATAACTACTAGCTAAATGACTATTAAAAGAGTTAGTTGCCCTGTTTTTTTCCCAATAATCAAAATATTTAGTCAAAATATCATTAAGCTCTTTGTTATCGCCCAAAGTAATTACATAACTATCCATACAGTTTTCAATATTGTAAGCTATATTTAAATCATTATCTAAAATATCTGAAAAATATGTAAGCTTCGGCAAAGCAATAAAATTAACACTACCATCATTTAAAGCCGTAAATAAAGCATCCACATTATCGTAAGAAGTCAAAGTAAACTTATCGTCATCTAAAGCCTCTTTAACCTTATCCAAACTAGTATTTAAAACACCAACATTTACTCTACCAATATCGCTTTTATCTAAATAATAATCGTCATCCTTAGACAAAAGAGCATAATTATCATTATATAAAACTAAATCTTTTTTGCCAGCTTCTTCTCTTCTTAAAGAATAATCACTTATTTCACTATCCCCTTCATCATAAGAAAGCCGATTAAAAGCAAGTCCTGTATCTTTTTCAAGATTATCTAAGAAATCAAATAACATTCCACTACCTTCATCATTAATCACTGGAACATCGCTTAAAATAGATAAATCAATAAGCTTATTCTTATTATCATCTATCCAATCCTTTTCAGACTTTGACAAATTAAATCTATCTTCGCTTTGATTAAAAAAGTAAAAGGCGGATACACCCCCTAAAATCAAAACAATCGCCACTACTACAAAAACAATTTTTTTATTCACTTAAAATCACCCGTCTTTTAAAATACCATTTCTTTTTCGTTTTTACTCTTATAACCAATTACTGGATAAACATCACTATCTTCCTCAGTAGTAATTGAAAACTGAATATCGTAATAATCTCTATTTTTTTTACTTATTCCATCTAAAACAATTGAAGAATAACCTTTAGCCGTCTCCACATCTAAATTAGGGTCTACAGTTATTATAAAACTTAAAACTCTACCACCCTCATCGCTAAAAGAAACATTCTCTACTCCTTCTTGATTCTGAAGCTCATCTTTCATCTCATTAATACTTGATGAAGAAATTTTATGTTCATCTATACCATCAAGCCTATCTCCAAACTTATTATTATTAAATGCTGGAAAAACAAACAAAATAATAAATGCAATAAATAAAATAATTGCAATCACTCCACCAATTATTAAAGCTTTCTTCTTATTAACTTTTGACATTTCTAAATCACCTCGATAATTATACTATAAAATTCTTTTTATTTCAAACAGCTACGTAAGGATTACGCTCTGTTCCATTTCCTTTTAAAATATTAAAATTACTTAATGTAACAACCGGTCTCACGTTTTTTGTCTCACTGTTATCCTGTAACAAAGTTCCCTTGTTCAAACTAAAACTTCCATCTGCCACTAAAGTATATTCAGTACCATTATTAGCCGAATAATCAAGCAAATAATTTCCCTTATAACAAGCTTCCAAATTACTTTCACTACAGTTCAAATTATTTGAAGCCATCACTAAATCATTTAAATTCATAACTGTAACTTTTAAATTATCTTCCTCAAGACAGCCATTTTCATAATTCAAGCAATAGCTTTCCTTTGAAATATTTTTATTTTTTCCGATACTGTTATAAAAACTTGTATTTAAATAATCACTTAAACTAGAATCCTTAAAACTTGTATCAGTTACACTAAGACGTACCCCTTCATTACTTATCATTTTTAAAGAGCCATCTTCATTAACTCTTAAAATTCGCCACTCTTTATTTCCATAATCTAAATAATTATTGGGATTACTTCCTTTATAATAACCATCTTGACTTTCTAAGACAACACCATCATCACTATTTGTTATCCTTGACACTTTCATTCCCACAGTTTTTCCAGAACAAGTTTTCTCCTTGTCGTTATATTTATAAACATAATCGCCAGCTTCGCCAGATTTATAACTTATTTCTACTCCTCCCATCAAGTCTTTACTAGTATCACGCGGATCTTTCACATCCTCATTTGATAAATAACCACCCTCGATTAACTGTGAAACACACACAACTGTAACCTCATCTTTAGGAAGTAAATTAATATTATCCAAAGACCATTCTCTAGCCGCTTTTTCTATAACCTTAGTTTGACTCTCATAAGAATCATCTTTAGCTGACTTAATAACCGAATTTATTGACGGATAAACAATCAAAGCAATTAAACCCAAAATTGCAATAACGGCAATAAGTTCGACAAGTGTAAAAGCTTTCTTCAATTAAATCACCTATATCCTCTTAATTAAATTATAAATTAAAAGATAGCCAAAGTCAATGAACCGCTTACAAAAAGAAACCATATTTCATGGCTTCTATTCTCTAATCAAATGTTCAAAATATTCCTCTGTTAACGTGAATTTGTAAGCAACACCTGAATTTAAAATTATAAACCAACATTCAGAATCAGGTTTAACTTCACAACAAATAATTGGTGAATGTAATTCTTCTTCTATATCGACAAGCTCATTAAAGTTTTTAACTCTAATAACTTCATACTTAGATAAATCAGGTGCATTTTTCGTCTCAGCAATGATATCGCCATAATCCTTAATAATTTTGTTATAGTTGAGTAAATATTCAGATTTCTTAGTTATTACTAATAACTTCTTAAGTAATATAATAAATCCAACAACTGCAAATATCATTAACAAAACGCCAAATAAGATATATGTAACATTTACACTTGATTGATTATCTCCTTGATTCTCATAAACAACCTCATGTCCTGTACTTATATAATCAGGATTTATTTTAATTGTTTGTTGAAGTAATGGTATCTTTAAAGAAATACTTGTAGCCTTATTTAAATCTTTAGCTGATTCCCCAGCTAAACCAGCTGTAATATTAACATTTAATGTTAAATCAATTCTACCGTCAATAGATACTCCAAACTGTTCTCTAAAATTATTCATTAAATCATTATAAGAATTATAATCTAAAGATATCGGTTGACTAATTTTAAATGATTTACCTGTTCCAGACTTTGTTTCAGAATTATACAAAGGATAAGTTTGTGACCAAACTTCTACATTTTTTCCGTCACTTCCTTCATATAAACCTTTAGGAGTTGCTGAAATTGAATAAGAATACGTATAATCTAATTTTTTCGTACTTGTAAAATTATAATTAGCCGTCACATCAATTCTATCGATAAGTGATGTAATATATTGCTTATTCATTCCTAAATAATCCGTATTAAAGAAACTATTTGGTTTTAAATAAACCTTATAATCTAAGTCTGTATTATAATTGTATGAATATAACTCCTTTTTAGCTTGTTCTTCTGGATTAAAACCACTAACAACCAAACAAAATCCACTAATAAATATTGCAAACACGCAAATGATTAATAAAACACTTGTCCACTGCTTAAAAATTGTCTTATTCTCGTCACTCTTTTTCATTTTTAATACCCCTTTTCTATGAAATAACTCCAGATAACCATACAGACGGATATCCAATCAATGGTACTGAGAATGAAACTTTACCAATTACATTATCAAGACTAACTACATCTGTATCTGGTGCATTATTATGATCACCCTTAGTCATAAATACCTTATTCCCATATTCATCATTTGTCACCTTATATATTCGGTGAACTACATATTTAGAACCACTGATGAACTGAATTATATCACCCTTCTTAAGCTCATCTTTTTCTTGTTTTGTAAGTTTATTAACAATAACTGCGTCGCCACGATTAAACGTTGGTGACATACTACCTGACATAACCGCAACCGGCTGATATTTAAATAATCCAATTACAAAAGCTGCAAATAAAGCGATAATTACAAATATAGGAATATAAACAATTGGATTATACCTTTTTCTATCAATCCTTGATAACCGTTCATTCTTAACTACATTGACATAATTAATATATATATAAACCGCCAGTGGTAACACAACTCCTACAACCGCTGTTACAAACCAGTCTAAAGATGGCACAATTGGAACTATAAATGGCGGAATAGTAATAAATAATCTATAAATAATTGAAGACTTAACTCCACAAGTATAAACTAAATAAGTTAAAATTGCACTTTCAAGTAAAGCTGGAAGTAAAGTTGAAGATACATAAATAAATATTGATTTAAAATCTGTAAAATTATCTAAAAAATTACTGAAATTCAAATTCATTACAAAGAATAGTAAAGTCGTTAAAACCAAATTATACATTTTTTTTTCGTTTTTAATGAGAGCAAATCTTGTAATTTCTTGAAAAAAGATAATCGAACCGAATGACCATAAATTAAGTAAAATACTAAGAATACCTTTAGAATAAGGTGTATTTTCAAATCCAAAAACTAATCCCAAAAGGAAATATAAAATTATATATATTATTAATACAATTAAGAGGCTTTGAATTTTATTTACACCACTTCGAACTCTAAGACCTGAATCCTTACTTAAGAATAAAGCAAGTACACATATCACAATCCACATAAGTGGATTAATAAGTTCGTTGTATAAATTCATCCCCGACCGGTTAGGTGCGATTACCAAAATATTAAAAAGTAAATATAAAGCTAAAGTGCCATATATTATCACATTTTTCTTCATTGTCTTCACAACTTTCTATATCCTATACTAAAGAAAAGTATAACATAACTTAAATAAGTTAACAATAATATTTTTAGAAAAATAAAATTCATATTTTTACTATTTCAAATTAAAAATTAATCAATCGTTTAACCTCCCTAACATTTTCATACTCTCCTATATTCTATATAAATCATAACACACTTTACACAAATTGACAATAAAAAAGATTAAGAAAAAACTTAATCCAATTTTATTAAGCTTGATTATATGTAAGATTTACAGTTGCTGATTTAGTTAAATCTTCTTGTGCTGGCTGCTGCGTAACTTTATCGTTATAAGTAACTGTTACTGTAAACTCTTTATCAGCACCCGCAGCTAACTCTTCTTCATTCGTCAAATCATTAACTGTGTAAACAATTGGATCTTCAGCATTAGTATCTCCAGCCTCTAAAGACCACTCACTAAGTTTAGCATCAATTGTCCCGCCATTATGAACAGTTACTGTATAAGTAATTGAATCACCTGGAGACATTAAACTAGCATCAAATGAAGCTGAAAGGCCGCCTTCACCAACTTCCGCACCAATATTAGATGCAGTTCCGCTTTGCGTACTAACTTCAATATTTGTAATTTTAACATCCCAGCTAGAACTAATTGAAGCACTACCATTAATTGTAAGTTGTTGAGCAAAAGCTGCATAACCTACAGCCATAACAAATACTAAAGCTAAAAGACCTCCAATAAGTGCATTTTTATGTTTTGTTTCCATTTTCATATTCTCCTTTACTATAAATAATAGTATCATAAAAAAAATATAAAAACAACAAAAAAATTAAGCCTAAAACAACTTATATGATTAATTTATGATAATGTCTTAAGTGTTAACTTTTGAAAATGTCCCAAGTCTGATATATAATATGTCACCG
>CALVRJ010000035.1 GCA_944358545.1 uncultured Bacilli bacterium
GGTAAGTTCTTTAAGCAAATGTTCATTGCCAGGCTTGCAAAAAACTGCTTTAAAGACTTTGTCATCTATTAATCTAAGATGCGTTTTATTCTTTATATTACATTTTTCCTTTCTTGGCCCCTTCATAGATATATATACGATATTTATTTCTTGTTTCCTTTTTTATTTTAAAAATTTCTTTAAAAAATATTAAAAAAACTATGAAAATCATAGTTAATTTACAAAGTGGCGCCCGAAAAGAGAATCGAACTCTTATCGTTCCCTTCGGAGGGGAATACTCTATCCATTGAGATATTCGGGCTTAAATATATTATATCACATACATAAGGATTTAAAATAAAAAAAATCAGAATGTTTTTTTCTGATTTTTTAAAGATTTGTTTGAACTTCGATGTCAACTCTCCTGACATTTATCATATTTTCATTTGTCTCTAAATATATGGTTTTGACTTCTTCTTCTTTGATATTATTACCTAAATAAGATGTTATTTGGGCAACTACATTATTATCACTATCTTTAAATGTCATTGTTACTGGGGTTATAGATAAAATATTTGAGGTTAAATTAGTTACTTTTGATGTTATGATATATTTATCTTTTTCTTTAGTAACTATGATATTACTAAATAGTAAGTGGTTTTTAGTAACTGATTTTAATCTAAATTCATTTAATGACTCGATAGTTATAGTATTAGCTGGCTTTAATAAGAAATAGTTTATCCAAAGTAACGCAGCAAATATGATAAGAAGAATAATGATGGCAATCTTTTTTTTATTTGCCGGCTTAATTTCTTGTTCACGCATAATTAATTAGCTTGCCATGTATTAACAACATCACAACTACTACTTGACGGTGCAGGATCTGGCATTTGCATTCTTACGATAGTCGGTATTTTAAAGGCTGAACCGAAAGCCATACAAGTTCCTGGTTGTAATGTCTTTTGCTTTTCAACGATATCGGCTGAGATATTTGGAAGCATTTTAGTTATATAATCGAGGTCTCTTGGGTGGGTTATTTTGAAGATTAAGAAGTTCGCACACTGAGAGATAACGGTATCTGATATTTCAACTGGTCTTTGAGATATAAGGTTGAACATGAGTCCGTATTTACGTCCTTCTTTAGCTGCTCTTTCAAAAATGTTATAACCGATTAGTTCAACGTCGTTATCTTTTTGAACGTATCTATGAGCCTCTTCGACGAAGATATGGAACGGAATTGAAGCTCGATCTTTTAATTTTTTAGAAAAGTTAAAGAGCATTTTGGTATATATTTTGACAACTACTTTGGCAAACCAGTCTTCAACATCTTCAAGATTAAAATTGATAATTTGAGCTTTACGACCGTTTTTAGCAACTAAAGTGGCAATATAATTTTCCATGGTAATAAAATTTGGATAACGTAAATAACGAGAGTTTTCAGATATTGTTAAAGAATGAAGACGAACTTTTAAAGTAATCGCATCGGCATATGTTTCTTCATTGTTCAAAAGTCCTTCACTGATTAAAGTGAATTCTAAGGCTTTTTCAAGGTCTTCTAAGGTATAGAATTTAACTTCTTTTGGTTCATATGTATCTAATGACTCATCGATAAAACTTGTAACGTATTCTGTCATTAAAATGCTTTCTGGAAATTGACCGTGAGTATCGATAGTAAAACATTCTCTAAATTTACGTGTATAGCCTACACCTTGAACAACTGCTTCCATGTTGAACTGCGGAGTTGAACAGGTTGCTAAAATTTTAAAGACATCATTTCGCTTACTACTAGCTGTCTGATTAGTATATAGAATTGTCATAATTGCTTTGGCAATTAAATGGTTTTTATATTTTAATGATAGTTCATCATCTGAAGCAAATATTGTAACTAATTTAAGCATTCTTTCAATAATGGTTAACTGAGAATGTTTATCCGCACGTAATAGTAAGGCCATATCGTCGATGTCTAAAAGCCAGAGTGGAATACTTAATATTTCACCTTCAGTTTGATTGACATTAGTCGTATAAAACTTAAAGGCTAAATTAGGGTTAACTTTATCAATGTTTTGAAGGGCGTTGTGGTATTCGCCATAAGCATCAAAGATAAAGATGTTAGCTCTAAAAGGTAAAAGTTTAGGGTTAGAGAAAACGTTTTGAAGAAGTCTAGCAACTCCACAAGATTTACCGGAACCACTGTTTCCGAAAATAGCCATATGACTACTAAATAAATCATTAATATCAACTCTAATTTTGCTTCCTTCATATAATGGGCTATCACCTAAAACAAAAGTTGATGGCGTGTCTTCACCAACTAATAGACCAACTTCTTCTTTATTGATTAATCTTAGTGAAGCGTTGAAGGTTGGTTTACGAATAACACCTCCAACAAACCGGCCATTTGTAATTTCGCCTAGAAATCTTATTTTGACAAGTTCATCATTTATGTCCTCAACTTCACCTAAGATTTTTTTATCGCCATCTTCAAAGATGACATGCATATTCATAATATTGGTGTTTAAACCACCTTCTGTAGCTATTTGAACGTGAGCTTCAGTATCGCTTATATAAACTATTTTTCCAAACATATTTTTTTCCTCCTATAAATATTCTTCTATTTGTTTTCTTGTTTTGTCATCGATGTTTTTAATTATCTCTTTTATTTTATTTGATTTTTCTAGTAGTCTTAATTTGCTTTCATACAATTTTAACTTGTCTTCAGTTGCTTTTAACTGCCGGTATATGGCGTTACGAGTGATGCCTTCTTCTTCGCTTATTTCTGATAAACTGAGGTTATTGAAGTAATAGGCTTCAAAGTAAAATTTTTGTTTATCAGTAAGAAGGTCACCATAATAATCATATAAGTTAATTAAATATATTGTTTTATCCATTTATAATTCTAAATAATCCAAAGGCGATAATCAGAATGCCAGTAATGGCATAGATTATAGTCATAGCTTTTCTTTTATACTGTTTTTGATTATTATAACTCATCACTAGTAAAGTAATTCCGGCAACTATTTCACTATAATTTATCAGTTTATTATAAAAACACGAGATGATTAGCATAATTAATAAAACTATAGCTAAGGCAAGCTGAATTTTCATACCTATACTGAGTTTTTTCATTTTATTCCCCCATTTCTTTAAATAAACCGTAGATGTATTTTTCGATATCGAAGACTCTTAAATCTTCTTCTTTTTCACCAAGGCCGACGAACTTAACGGGGATGCCTGTAGTATCTTTGATAGCTAAGACGATTCCTCCTTTGGCTGTTCCATCTAGTTTGGTTAAAACGATTCCGGTTATGTTAGTGATTTCTTTAAAGCTTTTGGCTTGGGAAACACCGTTTTGACCGGTAGTGGCATCAACTACAAGAAGGGTTTCGTGCGGGGCACCAGGAATTAATTTACCGATTACTTTGTTTATTTTTTCAAGTTCTTTCATAAGGTTTACTTTATTTTGAAGTCTTCCAGCTGTATCGATTAAAACAACGTCGTAGTTTTCGTTTTTAGCTTTGGTTACACCTTCATACATAACACTTACGGGGTCGGTTTCATTTTCTTTATGAGTAACAATATCAACACCTACTCTGTCAGCCCAAGTTTCTAGTTGTTCGGTGGCTCCAGCTCTAAAGGTATCTCCAGCAACCATTAAAACTTTTTTGCCTTCTTTTTTTAGTTTACTTGCAAGTTTACCGATAGTGGTTGTCTTCCCAGCACCATTTACTCCAACGAACAAAATGACAGTTGGTCCCTCTTCGGCATAGTTAATTTTGTTGACGATAATATCATTATTTACATATATTATAAACATTTCGTCGACAATGATATTTTGAAGTTCTTGAGGTCCTTCGATTTTTTCTTTTTTTACTCTGGCCTTTAACCTATCTATTATTTTCATTACTGTATCGACACCGATGTCAGCCATAATAAATATTTCTTCTAGTTCGTCGAAATAATCATCATCAATTTTGGTGTAGTGTTTATTTAAATTAATGAGTGAGGTAAGAAAATTTTGTCTTGTTTTTTCTAATCCTTCACTATAGGCTTCAGTCTCTTTCTTTTCTTCTTTTTTAAAGATGTTTTTAAATTTATCAAATAATCCCATATCATACTCTCCTATTACATATCTAATTTTACAACAGATAATTAAATAAAGCAAGGAAATTAAAAGAAAAAAGAGATTTTACAGTCTCTTTTGTTTGAGGGTGTCAGGGCTTAAATAGTGGTTAAATGTGGCGACGATGGCTAGAATAAGATTGTTTTCGTCTACTTTGTCACTATTAATTTTATTTCCAATGGCTTTGGCTATATAAACTTGGTTATAGTTAGATAATTCAATTAATGAATTGACTTTCAGTTTTAATACTTCTGGCAAAAAGTTCGATAAGATGGCAATATATTCTTCAGGAAATTCGGCATATGTTTTTAATATTTGGTATATATTTTTATCTAAGGTTTTGGTGTTTTGAACTTTAAAATTGCCCCTGGCCATAGTGAGTGGATATTTTTCTAATAGTTTATCGGTTTGTTTTGAAAAGATATTTTCATCTAATGATTTTAAATAATATAATTTTTCAAAAGGGTCGGTTACATTAAAAGAATTTAAAACGCTATAAAGGTAAAGCTTATGTTTAGTAATGGTTATTAGTGAAGGTGCGAGTTCTTTGGCATATTCTAAAAGTTCTTTATTTTCTAGAGATTTTTCGCTAATAAAGATAACGGTGAGTAAAGTCATATAAGCCCGCTGTTCTTCGGCTTCTTCGTATTCGAGAAGTTTTTCTAAGAGATTTTTATCCATGACCTTAGTGGATTTGCTTGCTTGACTTAATTTAACATAAATTTCATATTTTAATAAGTCAATGTGAGAGTTAAAAGCTTTATATATATCCACGATTTATTCCTCCTTATATTTTATTTTTGTTTTGATTTTTGATTATCGGTAATTATTTCTGTTACTTTTTTTATACATTTATTAATGTCAAATTCTTCATTTTCAATATATGGGCTGACATTTTTATCCATGTAATCATAATGGTAACTTTGAACTAAGCTTAAAATTTGGACTGTTTCTGAAAAACTTAAATCATGAGCTAAATCGATACTAAATAGGATTCTAAGAGAGTTTTCCTCATACTTAGGTATTGTATGATTATGTTCATGGCTTTGATTTAACAAAAGTTCAGTAGCTGGATTGTTATTTACGTAATTATTTATTATTTCACTAGTTAAATAATTTTCTTTAGAAAGGTATTTTATAAAATAGTATAGTTTTTCGTAAGGGTCTTCTACATTATATTTTTCCATAAAGAGATAAAATAACTCCTGTTTTAAAATATTATAATGAATGTCTTCGATAACTAGTCTACTGCCTAATAAAACATCCGGATTTTTTAATATATAAGGGGCAACTTTTTCTAGTTCTGGGAAAACCATAATATAATCAAGAGTTGCTTCGTAGTCTAGCTGGGTTTTTGCCTCGCTTAGCGACAAAAGATTTTGAACTGTTTCTTTTGATAAAGCGTTTCCTTCTTTTAAAGTTTCATATGTTTCTTTTTCTCTTTTGGCAACAATGTTTTCTAAGATTTCATATTTATCTTTGGCCATTATATTCCTCTTTTCTTCTAGGTATTTTAATAAAATAAATCATAGTTGTCAATAAATTTTATAACGCTTTAGGGGGGTAACTTGCCATTTTAGCAGAAAAAGTATATAATTAGATAGTCAGTTTTAAACTTTTTTAGAAAGGAGTTTTTAATGAAATTTGAAAAAGATGTAACTTACATTTTCGCAATGGGTGGGCTTGGCGAAATTGGTAAGAATATGTATTGTATGATGCGTAATGATGAACTTGTCATTACCGATGCCGGTGTTTATTTTCCTGGCGATGAATTAATGGGAATTAATTATGTTATTCCAGATTTTACTTTTTTAAAGGAGAATGAGAGTAAGATAAAAGGTTTATTTATTACTCACGGTCATGAGGATCATATCGGCTCTATTCCATTTTTAGTAACAATGGTCGATATTCCAGCTATATATGCTCCTCATCAAGCAGCGGCTTTAATTAAAAAGAAATTAGAAGATAGAGGTATCAAATATAATAATGTTTACGCCTATGATGACGATAGCGTCTATAAATTTAAAGAGTTTCAAGTTGAGTTTTACAGAGTAACCCACTCTATTCCTGATGCTCACGGCATTATTATTAAGTCAAAAGACGGAACGATTATGACAACGGGTGACTTCAAGTTCGATTTGACACCTATTGGACCACTTCCAGAGCTTCACAAGATTGCTAAACTTGGAGCTGAAGGTGTTACTTTACTTATGAATGATAGTACTAATGCGATGAATAAAGGTACTAGTAACAGTGAATCTTTAGTTAACAATGCTTTGGAACAAATATTTACAAAAAATCCGGATAGAAGGATTATAATCGCAACGTTTGCGTCTAATATTTACAGACTTAAGCATATTGTCGATACTTGTAAAAGACACGGAAGAAAGATTGTTACTTTCGGTAGGAGTATGGAAAATAACATTGAGATTTCAATCGAAGGTGGTTATATTAAACACAAGGAAGTATTTATCACACCTGAGGAAGCTAAGAGAATGGCACCTGAGAAGGTATGTATTTTATGTACAGGTACTCAGGGTGAACCACTTGCAGCTTTAAGTAGAATTGCGAATGGGACTTTTAGACAGATCAAATTAACACCAGATGATATCGTTATTTTCTCATCTTCGGCAATTCCAGGAAATGCTTTAAGTATCGGTAGAACTATTAATAAGTTATATTTAAAAGGTGTTACTGTTTATACTAACTCTGATTTGAAAGAAATTCATGCTTCTGGTCATGCGAATGAGGAAGAACTTAAATGGTTATTCCAACTTGCTAGGCCAAAATATTTAATGCCATTCCACGGTGAATACAGAATGCTTAAGGCAAGTGCGGATATCGCAGTTAAATGTGGTATGCCAAGAGAAAATGCGTTTGTTTTAAGTAATGGTGATGTTCTAGCAATGAAGGACCAAGTTATCAAATATGCTGGACATATTCATATCGGTAATAATTATGTCGATGGGAACCGGGTTGGCGATGTAAGTAATTCTGTTATGAAAGAGCGTAAAACGATGGCCAATGATGGTATTGTAGTTGTAATTGCCAATATCGACGTTAAAGGTAAAAAATTAATAGGCAATCCTAATGTAATTACACGTGGTTTCGTTTTAGTAAACGATAATATTCAACTACTGAAAAAACTAGAAGGTATGGCTAAATGGGCCATTAACGATAAACTTAAAACTGACGCCGATTATGCGGATATAAAAAATGAAATTATCAGTACTATTTCTAGTTATATAAGTACACATACAGGTAGAAGGCCTATTATTTTACCAGTAATTATGGACATTAAAAAAAGCGTTAAATCATCATAAACGCTTTTTTCTTTTTAACAGCTTGCTTTATAAGTATAGGTATAAGTTTTTTTGGTTGCGGTAGATGGTGTTGTATTTTTTATCTGAACGCAGCCAGTTAATTTTTTACCATTTGGAAGTTTGCCTTCTTTGTTAATGTCAAAGTATCCGTCGTTAACTAAAGTGTCAATGGTCACGTTTTTTGTTTCACCATTGTTTTTAGGCATACTTCCTAAATGTTCTGTCCCCCAAAGTTTTGCGGCCATTTCGGCACTTTCTTCGCTTTGTTTAGTGGCGGCTTCAATTCCTCTTTGCGTACTTCCAGTGATGTTTGGAACAATTATTAATAAGAGAATAGAAAGAATTACGATGACGCCAATTAATTCGATAAGAGTAAAGCCTTTTTTATTCATTTTCAATGTCCTCTTCTATTCTAAGAAGTTCATTATATTTTGCAGTTCTTTCACTTCGTGATAAGGAACCTGTTTTTATTTGTCCAAGGTTTAGGCCCACAGCTAAATCGGCTATGGTAACGTCTTCGGTTTCACCACTTCGGTGGGAGATGATTGTCTTATAATTATTAGCTTTAGCAAGGTTTATTGTCTTTAATGTTTCAGTAAATGTACCAATTTGATTTAGTTTAATTAATATAGCATTACCGGCTTGATTATCGATACCTTTTTGCAGGTATTTAACATTTGTAACAAATAAATCGTCGCCAACAAGTTGAATTTTATGGCCATATTTTTCAGTCATCTTTCTAAATCCATCCCAATCTTCTTCATCAACCGGGTCTTCGATAGAAATGATTGGATATTTGGCAATTAGGCTTTGATAGTAATCAACTAGTTCATCGGTTGTAAATTTTTTGTTTGCTCCTTTTAAATTATATATGCCATCTTTATAAAATTCACTGGCAGCAACATCTAAAGCAAAGTTTACATCAGTTCCTGGAGTATACCCAGCTTCTTTAATAGCTTCCATAAGCATATCTAAGGCTTCTTCGTTCGTATTTAAGTTAGGCGCAAAACCACCTTCATCTCCAACTCCTGTGTTAAAGCCATTTTCTTTAAGAACTTTTTTTAAGGCGTGGAAGACTTCACTACCAATTCTTAGACTTTCTTTAAAATTCTGACCATTTGGGACTATCATAAATTCTTGAAAGTCTAAGTTATTGTCGGCATGGACGCCACCATTTAAGATGTTCATCATCGGTCTTGGCAAGGATATTTCATTTCCAAAGTATTTATATAATGGAATTCCTTGTTCTTTAGCTGAAGCTTTAAGGGTAGCTAAGGAAACTCCTAAAGTAGCGTTGGCTCCTAAGTTGGTTTTATTTTCCGTGCCATCTAATTTAATCATCGTTTCATCAATTTCTTCTTGATTAGAAGCCTCTTTGCCAACTAAAGCTTCTTTGATTATTGTGTTTACGTTGTTTACGGCTTTTAAAACGCCTTTCCCTTGGTATCTTTTTGGATCATTGTCTCTTAATTCTAAGGCTTCTTTTGATCCGGTTGAGGCACCAGATGGAACTGCAGCTCGACCAACTGTTCCACTTTCTAAAATGACATCGACTTCGACTGTTGGGTTTCCTCGTGAATCCAATATTTCACGAGCTTTGATATTTTTTATTTTTGACATGGTTAATTCCTACCTTTCTTTTTAAATTATAACATTGCTTTAGTCTTTTGTGAACTAAAACTTATGTTTTATTTGTTAATTTAATAGCTTTGAATTTTGCTTGACAAGGTCTATTTAGATTTTTATAATTATAGGTGAAGACTAAATGTCTTTAGTTTGACAATAAAGGAGGAATGAATAAATGTCAATGATTAGCAAAGAAGTTAGTGACTTTAAGGTTCAAGCTTTTCAAAATAATGAATTTAAAGAGGTTACAAAAAACGATATTTTAGGGAAATGGAGTGTATTCTTCTTCTACCCTGCTGATTTTACGTTTGTTTGTCCAACTGAACTTGAAGATTTAGCTAATAAGTATGAAGATTTTAAAAAGATAGGTTGTGAGATTTATTCTGTTTCTTGTGATACGCATTATGTTCACAAGGCATGGCACGATGAATCTGAGAGAATCAAGAAAATTGAATTCCCAATGCTTGCAGATCCTAGACATATTTTATCTTTAGATTTTGATGTTTATATTGAGAATGAAGGAACAGCTGAAAGAGCTAGTTTTATCGTAAATCCTGAAGGTAAAATCGTCGCTTATGATGTTATCGAGGGCAGTGTTGGAAGAAATGCAGATGAACTTTTCCGAAGAGTTCAAGCTTGTCAATTTGTATATGAAAATGGAGATCAAGTTTGCCCAGCTAAATGGAAACCAGGAGAAGAAACTCTAAAACCTAGTTTGGATTTAGTAGGTCAACTTTAATGCAAGATTTATATGATGTAATTATTATCGGTGGTGGGCCAGCAGGTCTTACTGCCGCTATTTATTTAGCTAGAGCAAAATACAGAGTTTTAGTAACTGAAAAAAAGGAATTTGGCGGACAAATTACAATTACTTCTGAGGTAGTTAATTACCCTGGTATTATGAAGATAAGTGGTAAGGAACTTACAGATAATATGCGAGCTCAGGCTCAAAATTTCGGAGCTGAGTTTAAAATTGCAAATGTGTTAAGTCTTGAGGTTAATGAGAAAATTAAAACTGTTAAAACTGATAAAGGTGATTTAAAGGCATTTGGCATTTTAATTGCGACAGGTGCACATCCGAGAATGATTGGTTTTGATGGCGAAGAGAGATTTAAAGGCCATGGGGTTGCTTATTGTGCGACTTGTGATGGGGAATTTTTTACAGGTAAAGAAATTTTTGTCGTTGGTGGTGGATATGCAGCTGCAGAAGAATCAGTCTTTTTAACCAAATACGGAAAACATGTAACTATTTTAGTTAGAGAGGACGATTTTACTTGTGCGAAGTCTGTTGCTGATAAGGCGAAAAATAATGATAAAATTACAGTTCTTACTAATACGGAAGTCGTCAAAGGCGACGGAACGGATACTTTAAACTATATTAAATACAGAAATAATAAAACTAGCGAAGAGACTGAATATAAAGATGACAACGGGTTTGGCGTGTTCGTGTTTGCCGGGTATGAACCAGCTTCTGATTTGGTTAAAGGGATAGTTGATGTCGATGAGTATGGTTATATAATTACAGATGGAAATAAAAAGACAAATGTCGATGGAGTTTACGCAGCTGGCGATATTACTGAAAAGAATTTAAGACAAGTTGTTACAGCTACTGGCGATGGAGCTTTAGCAGCGACTGAACTCGAAAGATATGCGAAGATGATGCAGGAAGAAACTGGAATGCATCCGGAACCTTTAGTATCTAAGGCACCGGTTAAAGAAACTATTCCGGCTACTTCTACCCTATTTACAGCTGATATGATAAATCAGTTAAATACGGTTTTTGAAAGAATGGAACATAGCCTTGTTTTGAAAGTTCATGTCGATGATAGTAAGACTTCATTAGAACTTAAGGAATATATGGAAGAACTTATAAAGCTTACGGATAAGCTTAGTTTAGAGGTTATAGAAGAAAGCGGAAAAGATATTCCTTATGTGAGTGTATTTAGGGATGATAAAGAATGTGGAATGAAATTTCATGGCGTGCCTGGAGGGCATGAATTTACGTCATTTGTTTTAGGATTATATAACATGGCTGGTAGTGGTCAAAAGATAAGTGATGATGATGCTGAAAGAATTAAGAAAATAAATAAAAAAATACATTTGCTTATTATGGTTTCTCTTTCTTGTACGATGTGTCCAGAGCTTGTAACAGCGGCTTTAAAAATTTCTTCACTTAACGATAATGTTATGGTTGATATTTATGAATTAAGTAAATTTGAAACTCTTAAAAATAAATATAATGTAATGAGTGTTCCTTGTATGATTATTAATGATGGGAAAACTGTTTTTGGCAAGAAAAATATCAGTGAACTTTTAGATATTATAAATAATCTCGAATAGAGATTATTTTTTTTGAAAAAATTCATACTTTTTTAGGTGAAAACAGTTGTATTTTTCAATTTTTTATTGTATACTTGATATGTCGTTTGAGTTATGTCTCCTTAGCTCAGCTGGATAGAGCAACGCCCTTCTAAGGCGTGGGTCAAAGGTTCGAATCCTTTAGGGGACGCCACTTTTGATGATTAACCCTTTAATTTAAAGGGTTTTTTTATATAAAAAAACTATTCAAACTGAATAATTTCTTATATTATATTTTTTAATTTTCTTTTTAAAAAATCAATCATATATTTGGAATCTTTCTTAATCCACGTATATGATGAATGTTCATGGCTCAATTTAATATCGATGTTTTCTTTGGCAACTTCGATTAAAAAATCAAGTTCAATAAAATGAATTTTATCACCATTTTTATCTCTTATCTCATCATAAAAATTAGTTATTAAAGGTTCGCCAGTTAAATCAAAATCTATTTCTTCTTTGAGTTCTCTTTTTAATCCTTGAATTATCGTTTCATCATTTTCCAAATGGCCTCCGGGAAATTCCCAAGCTGATGGGTAAGTTTCATCATAATCGTCATCGGCTCTTTTAACAATTAAATATTCGTCTTTTGACTTTAATATACCTGTAACAACAATTTCTGTTTTCATTTTAGGTCTCCTTTCATTTATTATTTTACATCATAATTGGAAAAGAAAATCATTTTTATATTTTTTTCTGATTTTTTTCGTTTTATAGTTATCAGCTTGGCCACTTTTTGACACTTTTCATATTATAAGGTGGAAGGAGGAAAAATGAATAACGACAACAAACAAATTGATGATATTTTAAATACTTGTAAAGGTGACGAGTGTTTATGTAAGGTTATAGATTGTATTGCCAAAAAAGGAGCTACAGGGCCTACGGGTCCAAGGGGGATTACCGGACCTACTGGGGCGACTGGGCCTCAAGGAGTAACTGGACCTACTGGGGCAACCGGACCTCAAGGAGTAACTGGACCTACTGGGGCAACCGGACCTCAAGGAGTAACTGGACCTACTGGGGCAACCGGACCTCAAGGAGTAACTGGACCTACTGGGCCTGCAGGTACGCCAGCTGAAAATTTTAACAGTTATGCAATGGTTCATGACGAAACTGATTCAGCTGTTCCGGCAGGACAACCGGTAATGTTCCAAACGACTAATATTGCAAATAAAATTACTTATAATCCAAATACTGGGGATTTTTCAATTCCGGAAGCCGGAATTTATATCGTACATTGGTGGATTAATGTAAGACATAACGATAATAGAAATTCTACCTGTGAGCCAAAGACAATAGGTATTGAATTTCATCAATATTGGCCAAATGATGTTTTAATCGCCCACTCTTCTACACATAATAAACTCACGTGCTGCGATACTGGAACAGTAAGTGGAAATGCAATTTTTGAAGCTTTGCCTGGAGCTAGTTATAGATTTATTAATACGTCTGATATGGATATTAAATTAGTTCCTAATGATTTATATTCTGGTTCGGTTTCAATAACTAGGATTTTATAAAATAGTTTCTCATTTTGAGAAACTATTTTAATTATTTCAATTTAATTTCACATAAATTGGTTATCCTAAAACTATAAAGGAGGAGTGTTTGAAATGAGTAAAACAAAAATGACTAACAAAAGTATTTTAATAATTATTTTAGTGGTGGCAATAATATTAATTTTAATAGGCATTTTGGGTAATGGTCTTTACCAGAAATATTTTAAAGACGATAACGAGATACAATTTATTTATGAAGATGGAATATATGAAGTAAAGAAAAACAAAAAAACATCAATTTTTACTGAGGAGTATCAAGATGATGTAGATGGAAAAATAAAAAAATTAAAAGAAAGTAATGACTATACAATTGACAATCCTTTGATTATCCATAATCCTTATGGAACTGGTAGTTTATCTTATTATGTTTATTATAAGAGCGATGAAGATAGTGTGCTTTCATATGAGGTAAACACAGATGGATATGATAGTTTTGAACGGGATTTAAGTAATAAATACAGTAAAGAAAAGGAATTTCAATTAATTGGATTTGTTCCAGGGGAGACTAATACGTTAACTTTAAAAGAAAAAAACAAGAATAATGAGGTTTTAGAAAAAGAGTTTGAAATTAAGACTCCTAAGTTAGAAGAAGATATTGATAAACAATTAAAAATAACCGACGGTGAAGATGAGGAACTTAGCGATGGGCTTTATACGGTTTTAGGTCACGATAAAAACTATGCTTCTAACATATATGTTTATGATAATTCCGGAGTTTTAAGAGAAGAATTTGTTTTAAATGGTTACCGGGCTGATAGAATTGTGTTTGATGGGGATTATATGTATTATCCATATGAGAAAAGAGGAATTATTAAGGTTAATAAACTTGGAAAAATTGTAAGATTTTACGATTTAGGTAATTATGCGATGCATCATGATATGGTTTTAGATGGTGATAAGTTGATTATTTTAGTTAATCAAGATAATACGGAAACAATTGAAGATACTGTTATAAGTTTAGATTTAAAAAGTGGCAAGGTTAAGCAACTTTTAGATATGAAGGATTTACCTCCTGACTTTTACGAGACGGCAGTTAATCCAGGTAAAAACAGTTATGGAACAGATACTTTAGATTGGATTCATATTAATGCACTTAGTGTAGTTGGTGATGACGTGATTTTGAGCTCTCGAGAGCTTAGTACCATTATATATATCAGTGATTTTGAAAGTAAGCCAAAGGTTAAATATTTAATAACTGATCCATCAATGGTAGAAGGAACTTCTTATGCTTCCCTACTCTATGATAAAAAGGGCGATTTTATTTCACAGGCTGGGCAACATAGTATTACTTATTATAAAGATGATGAGTTGGATGATGGCGAGTATTATTTGTTTATGTTTAACAATAATTATGGGGCAGCTAATACGAGACCTGATTTCAAATGGACGAATTATCCAGGAGTTGGAAGCTACAACAAAGGTGATACTTCTTATTTCTATGAATATTTAGTTAATGAAAATGATAAAAGCTATGAACTAGTTAAGTCATTCGAAGTTCCATATTCAAGTATTGTAAGTAGTGTAGAACTTATGGATAATGATAATATTGTGGTTGGTAGTGGAAAAGATAATTCTTTTATAGAGTATGATAATGATGGGAATTTAATTAGAAGATTTGATTATAAGGCTAAAAAATATGCTTACAAAGTATTTAAATATACTTATGATAATTTATTTGCAAATGAAAAATAGTATGAATGAACTGAACCCCAAAAGTTGGACAGTTTATAAATAGTTTCTAATTAGAGGATTGTAACCTGTAATTTACAGGAG
>CALVRJ010000036.1 GCA_944358545.1 uncultured Bacilli bacterium
GTTCGGAATAGTGTAGTGCTGGCGGTCTATCTATTGTTTTCGGTTGCTTGCTTCTTTACCGTACATGAGCATTATCTTAGGTATTATATTAACTTCATATTTAAGTTTATTTTCATCAGTAGTCTTATCTACTAAACAAAGACTTGCAATATTCCCATCAACCACATTTACAGCATAGTAACTATTGCTTAAATTATTTTCAAGCTCAATATCAAAATAAGTATACTTATGCTTTATTTCATACTCAATATCACTATAATCAAAATTATCTAAAAGTCTATCTATATCATAATTATATTTTGAATTATCAAGTAAATCTTTTACCGAAAACTCATCTTTCCCATTCACTATCACTTTAAATTTACTGCTATCTAAGCATTTAAAATAATATTTATAAATATCATCCTCATAAAGCAAATTATTATTTGTACATTTTTTATCATATTTAAAAGTTATATCAGGATTATTAATCTTATTATACTCCTCATAATTTTTATTATATAAACTATTTCTATAAACAATAATGCCCATAAATAAAGTTATAACAACTATTATAAATAAAATAATTTTTATATAAGCTTTTTTACTTATTTTATTTTTCTCAAGTAAAAATATATTACGAATTAAATTATTAACCGATTTAATCTTTAAAAGAAAATATAGTAAAACACTTCCTGTTAAATTTAAAATCAAATCATCAATGTCACACCTGCCACTACCAGTAATTAGTTGTAAAAATTCAGTGCCAAGGATTATTAAGGTTACTGTAAGTAAAAACCATTTAAACTTATTTTGCCTTTTAAATAAAAGTGGTAAAAAGAAAGCCATCGGCATAAAAGCTAAAACATTGCCAAATAAATTAAGCATAATCTGGCTTGTGGAATACATACTGTCAAACTGACCTACAAAAGTTATAATGGTTTTAAATGGAATTAAATTAACTCTCTCACTTATATTATTAAATCCAGCAAAACTAAAACCATTTCGAAGCCATAAACTATCAAACAAAGTAAGTGTAATTAGTAAAATTAAATATAAAATAAAGAAAATATATAAATTAATCTTTAAAGGTTTATTATTCCCTAAATATTTTGAAAGTAAAAAACCACCAAAATATAAAAATAAGGCACTTACTCCTAAAAACATCACTCTAGCCATTTCTGTAATCTGACTATTTAAACTAATAATAAAATAAATTATTAACACCAAACTAGCTATCACATATAAAAATATACTGGAAAACAAATTAACTTTCTTACCCATAAAAACTCCTATTTATTAAATACTATAAACAAATCAAAATCATAATATCTATAATTAATATAACGATACCAGAAATAAGCATAATCCAAAAACAAAACTTTTTATTACAGTATCTTAAAACATAAGCTAATTTGGGATTATTTGGATCATAAAATACATCTATCTCTGAATTAAGCGGATACTTTTCATAAAATGGGTTTTTATAAACCGAAACAATAGAATTAACCTCGCAGTTGATAATTAAACTTTGACCTTTCACTTTATAATCGACTTTGTTTTTACTAGTAGGCGTACTTTTTGTTTTTGTAATAATCCACTTGTATTCTGGGCCTTTTACTTTATATTCTTTGCCATCTACCATATAATAAACAATTGGTAACCGCAGTCCGCCATAACTTACAAAACTATATCTTTTAATAATTCCTTTTACTTTCGAAATGCACCTTTTTTCTTGTACTAAATACTTATAAAATAGTAAAAAAGCTAAAAATATAAGCACTATTCCAAATACACTTAAAAATATCCCAAAAATAAGTTTTGTAATTTCTATCTCACTCATAATGACACCTTTTAATTACCTTTCTTTAGAAGCATAAATAATTAGCATAACAATACCAATCAAACTAATACCAACAGATATACCAAGTAATAAACCGGATGTAAACTCTCCAAATGAACTACCTTTACCTGTAAAAAATATATAAGCTAAATACAAAATATTGCCTAAAATAACTAAAGATACTCCTAATTTTAATTTTTTCATTCAATGCCTCCAAAAAGTTCTTTCAAAATAATTATAACATTTATTCTAAAAATATTATATACTTTAAATTATTAAACCAAATAATTTAAAATAAAACAAATTACAAATATTTGCCATAAAGTTAAATTTATGTTAAAATGTATATAGATGAGAGATTTCTCATATAATAAAAAGGAACGTTCAATTCGCGATTGTTGAACGCAGCCGAAATATTTGGTGCGTCTAAATCATCGATGATGAGTTAGACGCTTTTTCTATTTAAATAATATTACAAATATTAAAATAAATAGAAGGGAGATTATGGCATAAAGAGCTTTTTCTCTTTCAGTCATAAGTATCACCTCCAATTCTTTTATACGAATTGGCAGCGTCCAACTATTGAACATTCCTTATATATAAGTATAACGAATAGTTATATAAAAATCAATAAAGAACATTTGCTTTATTGATTTTTTTATTTAAATCCATGCCCCTACTTTATCTTTAGAACTATTTACTAAAGAACCTTTTACTGCAACCCCATCAATTACTTCTGCTCCCCTGCACACTTTCTTAATTTGACTCGGAATATTTGCAAGACCAGAACCTTCATGCGTAACAAAAGGTCTAATAACTTTGCCAGTAAAATCAATATCTTTCAAAGCGGTCACTAACTCTTCAGGCATCTCACCATAGTAAACAGGACTTCCAATATAAATAACATCATAACTAGAAATATCAGGAACCTTTTCCTTAATAGGAGCATTATGACTCATTTTCCTTTCTTTAGCCTCATTAATGCAAGTATTATAATCACTCGCATAAGGTATAACTGGCTCAACTTTAAATATATTCGCACCGGTTATTTGTTTGATATATTCAGCGATTACTTCGGTATTTCCTTTAGCAATATAGCCAACTCCATAGTTTTCATCTGCTCTACTAAAATAAATAATTAGACTTTTTTTATTTTTATAATTTTTTTCACCAAATAACATATCAATCAATCCTCCATTAACATTTTATCATCTATATACTACTTTAAGTCAAACAATAAACAAAATATTAAAAATTTGTCACCAATTTATGACAATTTAATTTGCAAAAGCTTTAACTATTTTACTTAAAATATCCTTAACCTCTGGATCTTTATCGCAGTACTTAATGCATTCACTTGCTTTAGGATACTTTTTAATTAAATTTGCATAATACACCATTTCATTAGTATAACAGTCCATTTTATAGTGTTCATTACAAAGTCTAACATAATCTTTTACAGCATTTTTAACTTTATCATCCAAATTAATATTTTCTAATTTTTTTTCAGCAAAATAAATCTTGTTATTAATAATATCTGCTGCTTTATTAACAAGTGTTTTTTCTTCATCATTCATCAGTTTAAAATCTTCCATAAAACTTCCTCCTCTATTATTCTATTTCTTTTAAAACTTTAGCTGGACAGCCACCAACTATCGTATGAGCTGGAACATCTTTAGTAACTACTGCTCCTCCAGCTACCACTGCCCCCTCACCCACAGTAACTCCTAGTAAAATCAAAGCCCTAGAACCAATCCATGCACCTTTTTTAATAACTATGGGTTTGCACTTTAAAACCATCAAATTTCTTAAGTCATGATTAGCTGTCATTAAAGCAACTTCTGGGCAAATCATAACATTATCTTCAATTGTAATTCCTCCAGAACTCATACAGTCTAAAGAATGATTAATAAAAACATTATCGCCTATATTCATACATTTTGCCCTATCAATATCAAATGGTGGCGTAATAAATGAACTCTTAGGTAGTCTGCCTTCAAATAGTTCATCTAAAACATTTCTAATTTCATTTGAATAAGGTTCTAAATTATTAGCTTTATAGCATAACTTTCGAGAACGCTGCATTTCTTTAAAGGCTTCATTCATATATTCTTTATCATTTACCATATCGATATCTGCGCCATTTTTCATTCTATCATATATATTCATAAAATATCTCCTCTCTTTTATACTTAGATTTTAATATATTTTTTTAATGAATACCACCATATTTTTATTGATATATTGATTAATACACACTATGTTCTAATTTGGGTATTAAAAAGAAGTTATTAGAAAATTATTTTTTTCTAACAACTTCTTTAACCGCATTAAATAGATGATAAACAAAAATATTTTGCTTTAAATATTTGATATGGCACATTTTTTTGCATAGACTTTTCTATATAAATTAAAATTTTTCACAACTAAGGTAAATAAATATGCTTATCCTTTTTCTTGTTTTTCTATTAAAATTTTACTAGTTAAGAACG
This sequence comes from uncultured Bacilli bacterium, assembly GCA_944358545.1. Lineage (GTDB taxonomy): Bacteria > Bacillota_I > Bacilli_A > RF39 > UBA660 > Coprosoma. The sequence goes on from CALVRJ010000036.1 coordinate 4,315, forward strand.
ATGTTTTATCAGTTTCAACTATTATTTATTATTTAACTTCTTAAGATAAATCTTCATTTATAATTTTCAGAAATTCTTCTTCAGTTAAGATTTTAATATCCACGCCTTCAGATATTAGTTTTTCAGCTTGTAATTGTTTGGTACTTTTTGGATTTTTTTGATATCTACTTCTTTTACTGCCTTCGATGAGATAGTCTGTTTCTTCGGTTACTTTACTTATGTAATGACCACCTAAGTTTAATATTTTTTGAACGGCATCTTTTCTTGGAAAATTCACAAAATTGCCAGTTATAGCTATATTTTTATCATAAAAAATATTATTTTTATCAATCTTATCAGTTTGCGGGGTTAAATCAGAGAAATTATCATAACTATTTTTATATATTTGTTTTTTAAAGTTATCTATGTTTCCATATTGATTTAGAATTTCTTCGACTAAATGATTATAGACTTCGAGGGTCATCTCGACATCTTTTAAGGCACGGTGATGACCGGTTTTATCAATATTATAATAGTCAGCTAGGTCGCTTAAACGATGATGAGAAAGTTCTGGAAGAAGTTTTCGGGCAAGTCTTAATGTATCGATAAAATCATTATTTAAAATATGGTTATTATATTTTTCGGCGTGGTCATAAACAAAATTAATATCGAAATTAACGTTATGACCCATTAAAATGTTGTCACCGATAAAGTTTATAAACTGGGTTAAAACTTCTTCTATGGTTTCTGCTGTTTCAACCATTTCATTGGTAATGCCTGTTAAATTAGTTATAAAATCGTTGATGGGATGAGAGGGTTTGATTAAGTGGTCAAAAGTATCAACAACTTTACCGTCTTTAACTTTCAAAGCGCCTATTTCAATAATTTCATTAGAGAGCGAATCTAATCCAGTTGTTTCGATATCAAAGACAACAAATGTAGATGGTGTTTCAATTAAGCTTCGGCCTTTAGCTGGCCTTATATTAGTTAAATTCATGTATTTCACTTCCTTGCATTATTTACATTATAACATAGAATTTACTTTAAACCGAAAAACTCTTAGACAATAGTTCTAAAGAGTTAGTTTTAAAAGTTTTTTGGATATTTTATCTGATGTTTCTAAAAAGTTTCGACAATAGTTTGTTCTTTCAATTCCGAACTTTAATAATTCTTCATTATGATTTTGAAGATATTGTTTATATCCATATGTACTATTTAAAAGCTGGGTTAAATAGATGAACGGCATATATTTAAGGTCATATTCGTTTAATTCACTATATTTTAAATATTCCTTGATGTAATCTATTAGATTTGGAATATTAATTTTACCGTTTTGACATTCTTTATCTAAATAACTATATGACCGAATAATCTCCCAGACAACAGGCAATTTAGCCGCACTGGCAAAATCTATTATAGCTTTTATTTTACCGTTTTCATAAATAAACTGAAGAACATTATAGTCGCCGTGAGTGGCTTTGACAGTGAGATTTTTAGTTTGAGTAAAATCTTTAGTTATAATTTTTTGAATCATTTTTATTTTATCTTGTAAATCTTTGGTAATTATATTTTCATACTTATCGCCTTTAGACTGTTCGATTAAGTCTTTATATTTTTGAATGCTTTGGTTAAATGCTTCAATGTCAGAGTATTTGTTTAAATTGCAGTTCCATAAATCATCATATGGATAATCTTCTAAGGCATCAATTATTAAAGCTAGGTATTTAGCAGACTCTTTTAATTGCTGGTGGTCACCAGTGTTTTTTTCTAAGGTATAACCTTCAATATATTTTTCGAGAAGACATATGTTTCCTTGGTGATTAAAAATATATGTTTTATCTATATTTTGTAAATATTCGGGTACTGGTAAATTTTTAGATTTTAAATGGTTTATGACATGAATTTCTTTTTCAATTTCTTTTTCTTTATATTTTGACTGAAATTCTTTTAAGATATATTTAGCTTTTTGAGTTTCGATTTTAAAGAGGTTCGCACTTCCTCTATTTAATTTTGTTATCGCTTTTACTTCGAGATTATATTTTTCTTTTAAGATTTTTTTGATTTCGTTATCATTAAATTTAGTTTGTTCAATCATTTTATTTTCCTTTGCTTATAAAAGTCAAATATTTCGTTATTAGCTTTATTTAAATATTCGTTTTTAAAATTATGAGGGGCTCCTTCAATTTCACAAAGATTATAGTTATATTCTTTACAAAAATTTCTGATTAGGTCAATATCGGATATTTTATCTTCGGTTCCATTTATGAAGAGAATATTATTTTTATTTAAGGTTAATTCATTTAAACTATCTTCCAAAGATTTGATATCAGAAATAAGTTGTTTTGAAAGACGACGACCATAGCCTACTTCAAAGTAATCATTTGTATCTTTTTTTAGAAATTTCTTTTTTAAATTTTGATAATTATTTAAAGGCATTGATTTGAAGACCACTTTACAAGGTGTTCTGTAAGTTTGAAGATAAATATATAAGTATAAAGAGCCTAAACTATTGCCGATAAAATTTATTTTAACGTTAGGATAATTGGTTAAGGCATAGTTATATACTTGATCGATGACGTTTAAGCAATTGGCTACTGTATAGCTTTGATAGTCTTCTTTACTCGTTCCGTGATAGGGAAAATCGAAGGAAATAAAACCAATGTTTTCTTTTAAGAGTTTTTGAGGAAGTTTTAATATTTCTTTTTTGCTTCCTCCAAGGCCATGGATTGTAATTATAATTTCTTTTAGTTCATCTGGTATTATTTCATAAATAGGAATTTTATCGTTTATGATTTTTTCTTGCATATTTTTACCTTTCTTTTAATTCTTATAACTGTTATATAATACTTTGGGTTAAATGTAAAGAATCTATTTTAAATGTTTTAAGATATTTTGGTATTCTTCTAAAAGATTTGAATACTTAATTGTTTGATTGGCTGGAGATGATGAGGGAAGATAGATTGGTTTAATATTAGTGTGTTTTAAGCAATATTTATTATATAGGGTTTCGGCTTTTTTGCCAGTTACAAAAACGGCTTTGATATTTGTTTTTTTAATTAAGCTATTTATATCATTAGGAATAGGATTTTTTATGGTACTATCACTTGAGCCAGTTATATCGCATGATGATAAAACGTCCCAAAGAGCGATGTGATGGTCTTTTAAAAATTCTTTTTTACCATTAATTGTACTTGGGATTTCTTCATTAAAAACGTCTGATAAAAGACGCCAAAATCTATTTTGGGGATGCATATAATAAAAACCGTATTCTCGTGATTTAACTGAAGGTATTGAACCTAATATTAATATTTTACTGTTTTTATCATAGAAAGCAGGAAATTCATGAGTTACTAACATATGTCACCTTCTTCAGGTTTATTATAACGATATTTAGAACAAATGGTCAAGGTTTTAATGAGTATTTAGTGAGGTTTTTTAATTTACAATGTGGACTTATGGGTAATTGATATAATAAGAGTTTCATGATAAAATTAATTATCAGTGGTATATTTATCACATTTTATTTGAAATTAGATAAAATACTAATAGAAAGAGTGATTTTATGTTTAAATACGAAACTGATTCAAGAAAGGTTAAGCCTGGACAAACTTTTGTAGCAATTAAAGGTTATACAGTCGATGGTCACGATTTTATCAATAAAGCTATAGAAAATGGAGCAACAGCGGTTATTGCCGGTCATGAGGTTGATTGTAAGGTTCCTGTAACGGTTGTCGATAATCCGGCTTTATATTATCAAAATCTTTTAGTTAAAGAATACAGTCATGAGTTTGATAATCTTAAATTAATTGGAATTACGGGAACAAATGGAAAGACAACTTCAGCTTGGCTTGCTTATCAAATGCTTAATTTACTTGGTAAGAAAGCTGCTTATATCGGAACTTTAGGTTTTTATTGTGGGGATTATGTAGAAATTTTACCAAATACCTCACCGGAGATTTTAACGGTTTATAAATTATTAGAAAAGTCTATGGATTTAGGATGCGAATATGTCGTTATGGAAGTCAGTAATTTTGCATTAGATTTAAAAAGAATTGAAGGCTTATCTTTTGTAGCCGGTGCATTTACTAATTTAAGTGAAGATCATTTAGATTACCATAAAACAATGGAAAATTATATGAATTGTAAGCTAAAGCTTACTGACTATATTAAAAAAGACGGGGTTTTATGTGTAAATATGGATGACCCAGTTAGTGAGAAATTTAAGGAAAGATTCGGAAATACAAAGACTTTTGGCTTTGGTGATTATGATTATAGCATTATAAGTGACGATATTCATCCGGATCATACAGATATTAATTTTAGGGTTTATGGCAAAGATTATAAGGTTACAACTAATTTAACTAGTAAATTTAACGTTTATAATTATTTCACGATGTTTTCAATGCTTCATGAGATTGGTTTTAGTTGTGAAGATTTGATTAATTTTACTAAAGATTTAAAGGCACCTAAAGGTAGATGTGAGACTTATAAAGTTAAGGATGGATTTGCGGTTGTCGATTATGCACATACTCCAGATGCAGTTTTAAAGGTAGTTACTGCATATAAGGAACTTGCTAAGGCACGAATTATAACGGTTGTTGGTTGCGGTGGCGACAGAGATCCGATGAAAAGACCGATTATGGGTGAAATTGCTTCTGAATATAGCGATTACGTAATATTTACAAATGACAATCCACGAACTGAAGACCCAGATAAGATTATGAAAGACATTTTAGCTGGAGTTAAAAAAGATAATTATGAGGTTTGTTTAGACAGGCGTGAGGCTATTAAAAAGGCTTTAGATATGATTCAAAAGGATGATATTGTTTTGCTTCTTGGTAAAGGTCATGAAAATTATCAAATACTAGGACACGAAAAAGTTCATTTAGATGATAGCGAAGAGATTTTGAAATACATCAAAGAAAATTAAAAAGAATGTTTAGGCATTCTTTTTTTGAATTTCTAAATTTTTTTGAATTTTATATTTGATGCGGCTTAAGGTATTATCGATAGACTTAGGTGTTTTGTTTAAAATATCAGCTATTTCTTTATAATCAAAGCCACTTGTTAAAAGGTCAAAGACATTGTTTTCTAAATCAGTGAGTTTATTTTTTATTTGTTTTTTTAACTCTTTAAGATTTTCATCTTCGATTAAAAGCTTTTCGGGGTTGGACGTGTTATCGCTTAAAATAATAGTATCGGGATTATTTTCGGTATCGAATAGTTCGACAGAGAGTGAATCATTTAAAAGTTGATGTTTTAGACGACTTGCAGATACTAAGCTAGAAATAACTCTCCTAGTAATACATGTCCGAGCATAGGTAAAAAAGGTTGTGTTTTTTTGTTCATCAAAAGTATTTATGGCTATACTAAAACCTATCATACCTTCTTGAATAAGGTCATTCATATCAAGTCCAGTATTTTGATGGTGGACATAGGCTTTTTTGGCAATTCCATAAATTAGATTTTTATATTTTTCAAATAAGGCTTCGGTGGCAAATTCATTATCGGCAACTTGACTTAATAATTCGTAATCGTTAAGTTTTTTATACATTATCTATTCCTTATAGCTTCATAAATGATTAAAGCAGCGGCGACTGAAGCATTTAAACTATTAACTTTGCCACGCATCGGAATCGAAGCCATAAAATCACAATTTTCTTCAGTTAACCTGCTTAAGCCTTTGCCTTCATTGCCAATAACTAAAACTATTTTCCCAGAATAATCGATTTTTTTATAATCTGTTCCTTTCATATCTGTTCCAATAATCCAATACCCTTTTTGCTTTAATTCTTTAATGGTATTTACTAAATTGTTTACTACAGCAATTTTAACGTTTTCGATAGCTCCTACACTTACTTTGATGACTGATGAGGTAACTTTAACTGATCTATCTTTCGGAATAATGATATTTTTGATACCGGCTGCTTCACAAGTTCTGATAATGGCTCCAAAATTATGCGGGTCTTCTAAATGGTCAAGCATAACGATGACAGAGTCAGTTAATTCATCTAAGGTGGCATATTTATAGTCATCAACTTCTAAGATTATTCCTTGGTGATTACCTGTTTCAATTTTATTTAGTTCGTCTTTGGTTAGACATTTTATTTTGACGTTTTGTTTTTTTAAAGCAGAAATAATTTCGTTATCACTAAAATTATTATAAAGCAAAGCTTTATTTATTTTTTGTTTTTTACTAAGTATTTCTTTAGCAACATTTTTTCCATATACGTACATTTTACTCACCTACTATATATTTCATTATTTCGTCAATTCGTTTATCTTGATTTGTCAGTTTTAAGTAGCCAATTAAAGCTTCGAGCCCAGTGGACTTTTTATATGTGATTATGTCAGTATGTTTAGGACTGGCATGACTTTTATGATTGCGAGCTCTTTTAACAATGACTAATTCCTCGGCAGTTAGAAAGTCATCGTTTATCATTTGTTCCAAAAAATTACTTTGAGCTTTGGCACTGACGTATTTTACGGCCATTTGTTGAAGGTCGCCAACTTTGTAGTTTCCTTTGGAGAGAAGATAGGTTCTTATATAAAGTTCATAAACGGCGTCTCCTAAATATGCTAAGGATAGTGAATTAGTATCTATCAAAGGTAATTCCTTTAATGTTTCCAAGTTTGACGTCATTTATGATTAAGGTAATTACTTTATCTAGATCGACCTCGCCGCCTTTGACTAAACAACCACGGCGCCGACCAATATATTCTAAGTCATTAATAATATCATCATCTAAAGTTTCTAGGTTATATCTTTCTTTTAGAATTTTCGGATAATATTTAGATAAAGTTTCTAATATATATTTGGCTACATCGAATAAAGGCAAGACTTCTTCTTTAATAGCCGTTAGGCTAGCAAGGTTATATGAGCCTTCCCCTAGTTTTGGCCAAAGGATACCTGGGGTGTCTAATAATTCTAAATCATCACTTATTCTAATCCAATTTAATTGTTTAGTAACTCCTGGTTTATTTCCTGTCTGAACGACTTTTTTACCAGAGAGTCTATTAATAAGCGTGCTTTTGCCAACGTTTGGTATACCAATAATAAGAACCCGATTTTTACGCTTCAACATTCCTTTTTCTTCTCTTTTTTTATGATAGTCTTTTAAGACTTCGTTTGTCAAGTTTATTAGTGGCTTTAATGACTTATTGTCTTCTAAATTTAAAGTTATAACGTGATACCCTTGGCCTTCATAATATTTAATCCATTTTTTAGTTTCTTCTTGGTCACATAAATCTATTTTTGTCATTATCATGATTTTAGGTTTATTTTTTATTATTTCGTCGATATCTTCTATCTTAGATGATTTTGGCATTCGAGCATCGACAAGTTCGTAAACTATGTCGATAAAGTTTAAATTTTCTTTGATAAGTCGTTTGGTTTTAGCCATGTGACCTGGATACCAGTTGATACCAATTTTATTAACCCCCTCATTTTTATTTTTGCTCATACTTGTCACTCCTTCATAAATCTATTATATTATATCATGTTTTCACCCTAAGAAAAAAGTAGATTTAAATCTACTCTATAAATATTAATTTACAAATAATTTATAAAACATATCTTCTACAAAATCATTATTATTCATTTTATTTTCTAAATACTTATTAAAATTATTTTTATTAATTTCATTACTAACTATATCACTATAATTAGGATATAATTTTTCAATTTGTTTTCGATATATTTGGTATGATTTACCGCTAAAATTAAAAGTAATTTTATCCACATTATCAATTAAAGAAAATATAGATACTGAATTGTATAGTAAAGCCTTATTTAAATAATGATTTTCATTTATATACCAATCAGTAATATTATAATCAATAATTAATTCCAAATTAACTGAATCTATTTCAAATACATATCCATATTCTGAAAGTGGTAAGTTATTTATCAAATTGCCAGTATTACTATTATTAGCAACATACTTATTTTTATATTTTATTATATTATCAATACCAGATTTATCTCTATTAAATGGTGTAATAGGTACCGTATCTTCTGTATAAATTTTCTTTGTATCAATTATATAATATTCATTTTCGGTATCTTTATTTATTCTATATACATTATATAATGGTGCTTTATAAATAATCATATTATCTCCAGTTTCTTTTAAATAAGAAAATCTCGGCGCTTGTTTTATATTTACTACACTTATATAATCAATTAAAAGTAACATTACAATAAATAAAATAAAATATCCAAAATTAACTAATAATCTTTTTACATAATTTAATTTTTTTGAAAATTTAGAAACACCTATTAAAGAAACTATACCACCAAGTACAGAATAAAAACTCCCCCAACTACTTTCACTTGGAAAAATAGTCACTGCACCAATCGCCATCATTATTCCAAATACAATTAAAATAATACCTATCAAATCATTTTTTTCTGATACCTTTTTATTTGTATAATCTATTGTACTAATAATATTTTCTTCTAATTTTTCTTGATATTTATCACTTGATACTTTTTCACCACTTATTAAATCATTAATTGAAATATCTAATGATTCACATAAAGATTTAAATAATGACAAATCTGGCATATTCCTACCATTTTCCCAGTTACTAATTGATTTATCAGTAACACCTAATTTATCTGCCAACTCAGACTGAGTTAATTTTTTGTCTTTACGGCATTCAGCAATAAATTTGCCAATTTTTTCTTGATCCATAATTATCTCCTTTCACATTAACATTTTATAATGCAAAAGTTATTTTTAACAGGAAACGTTCCTAGAGTTTACTAAATTGTAATTTGTTATTATTAATTTAGTTTTTTAATTAACTCTTTTACTTTCTTTTCAGGTTGAAATATTGCATCCTCACAATGACCTTTTCCCTCAATACAATGTATATAAGCATTATCGTAGTATTTACTTATATACTTTCCAACTTTTTTAAATATAATCTCATTTATTTTTCCACCATAATCATAATATATATCAGTGTTAGATGAATCAATATTATTAGGTAAATTAAATTTTCCAACTTCTTTAAGATAATTTATTATTGTTTCGTCACTCATATTATCTAACATTTTGAGAAAGGAATCTAAATTTTCTTCTAAAACTATAGAATTTGTTGCTTGAGTTATAATTTTTGGATTTCTTTCACGAGTAGCTCTTGTTAAAGATAAATACTGTTTAGTCATAATATTAATCATTAAATCATTCCATTTTAGCAAAGGAGAACTTTCCATAATTATTTTATTTATTTTTATTTTTGCGTTTTTCCAGATATAACTTGCAAAAACACCACCCATACTAAAAGAGATGATAGCATAAGCTTCATTACCAAATTTATTGATGTAATATTCTTCAAATTCATCTAAACATCTTTCAAAAGATTCAAATTCTTCTTTAATATCAGGATTATGTCCTGGTAATACTGGAACAATAACACAATAATCTTTTTTTAAAGTATCAATATAAACTTTCAATGAATCAATGTGCATTTGAAAACCATGAATTAATATTATTTTATTCTTTTTTGAATCTCCATATTCTAATATTTTCATATTATCTCTCACTTTCAAATTACTATTTATCGATTTCTTCTAATAATAAATCAAAATCTGATTTATATAATTTATCTTGTTTAACTTTAAAC
>CALVRJ010000037.1 GCA_944358545.1 uncultured Bacilli bacterium
TCAATCATAATATAAAATAGTGTAATGTTCAATCTTGTTAAAAGATTTACTTATTACACTTTTATAGTACCAAACGTATCTAAATCTATTGGTATTACACAATCTCATTATGCTACATACGAAAACGGACACAATACTATACCAATAACACGATTAATAAAATTATCTAAATTATATAATGTTTCTCTAGATTATTTAATGGGTAAATGTAGTTAAATACAGTTACTCATTTTTCATTTAAAAACAAAAAAAGACCAACCAATTAAAGTTGATCTACTTAATAAATTGTAATTTATCTTTATTTCTTATTATATAATATTTTTAAATTTTCATATAATCTTGTTTTAAGCACTTGCTAATTTGGAATGAAAATATAATTAGTTCCAAAATAAATATAATTAAAATTGTGAATAAAACTTTGGAAAAAATAGATAAATCAAAAATAGAAATGCTCATATTAAATAATATGTTTAGTATAAATAAAGTTATTGTCGATAGAATCATAGCTATAATTACAGATAACAACAATAATAATAAAATATTGACTAATAGACTTTTGCAAACCTGAAGTTTATTATATCCAACTAAACGCTCAACATATATATTTTTTCTTTCTTCTTTTAATATGTCATTACAAATTATAATAAACACAATAAGTATTAAGAAGATTCCGATATAACTTCCAATCTTCAAAAAATCTACAAGAAATACTAACTGCTGTCTATAACTTTCATCACTTGCGTATGCTCTATTTAGTACACCAAAATGATCACTACGCTCTAAATCTAACAATTCTTTTCTTGTTTGATTAAGCAATTTATAATCTGTGGTATTAATTCTATATGAATATATTGTTGTTCCGCTTTTTAATCTATTATAATCAGAATCTGAAACTAAAAATGTTGCTGTTGGAAAATCAATTACTTTTTTAATTTTAAATTCAAAAGAGTTTTGATCTAAAGTATTAAATCCTAAATGTTTATTTTTTAAATTTTTCAAGGTGTTAAGTTGCGAATCATTTAGCACATTATATGGGAATAAAATAATAAGCGCCCCTTCTTTTAATTTATATCCATAATCTGATGCTAAGTATATATCTGTACATTCGTCATTCAGAAGAAATAAATCCCAATAAACTTTCGAGTCCTCAAAGGAATCTGTTGTCGCTTTTTCTTGTGGTGCTGTTTCATCCACAGTATAATTTTTTGATAATGCTTTATAAGAGTAGTCTGGTGAAACTAGTATTCCTTTCTTTACTTCTTGGACTGAATCCATATTTAAAATTTCTTTCGTATAATCGGTTTGACTAACAAAAGATATATAGGAATTAGTTTGCATATAATCATTTAATAATTTATCATAATATTTTGAAAAAGAATAAATAAAAATTATTCCTAGCAATACAACACTAAATATAATTATAAATATTTTTGTTTTTCTTTTTCTAAAAAAACTTTTAGTTAATTCCATATTATTCCTCCATCTTCATTAATTTTAAAATTGTTTTATTTGTGACTTTATATATACTAATCATTGAAAGTAGATATGGAATAATCACTATGATTGAGAATGTTGTTAAATACGCAAATAAATTTATAACTATATCTATATTATATAAATTTAGTGAAGATAAAATGGTATTTTTTAATAGTACATATAATAAACCAAACATTAATAAACTAAATAAATACGTTATTAAAATAGAACTTAAAATTTCAATCAAATAATACTTTTTAATATCTTTTTTGGTATATCCTAAAGATCTTAATACTCCTATATTTTGACTTTCATTAATTATTTTTTTTCTTATATATAATACTAGTACAATAACAGCTACAGATAATGAAATAAGAGAAATGATATTACATATTAATGAAAAGTTATTTATTATTTTACTATCAAAAACAGTCGTCACTTCTGAATAGTAACCCATATTATCTATTTCATTAACAACTGAATCAATATTATTTAATGAATCAACAATTACATATGTGGAAGTTACTTTATTTTGATTAACTGTATCAACTATTTCTTTCATATCATCCATAGAAATATAGCATTGATTTGCATTTGTCATTGTTGTATTTGTATTATATAAACCTATTATCTCAAATTCTTTTTCAAAATTTTCTATCACTTCTGGTCGCTCTGCATTATTGTTATATTTTGAATATTTAAATTTGAATTTTTTTCCAATCAGATTTTTATCATCAGCATTATTTTTAAGTGAAAGACTTAGGTCACTTGCTGAACTATCTGGATAAAAATTAATCGGACATATAGCAACATTTCTTTTATCTCCTATATTTTCTCCTTTAACAACTTCTAATTGTAAATTTTCCGTAATTGCATTCAATGTTATAATACCATCATATTTAGAATTTTCTAAACTAGAATTGCTAGTGAATGTTGCGTACTTTGAATTAAAAACTTCTACCACATGATTTATTTGTTTTAATTTTTTAGTATCTATTGGCTTGCCCATATTACTGCCATCAGCATAAAATACGTTTAGTGTTCTAAACCCAATATTTTTATAATAATTGCTTTCAATAAAGTGATTAAAGCTCACCAAAACAGTTAGAGAAAATAGCGATATTAAGGAACATAAGATAACAACTAATAATATATAAATGTTTTTTTTGCTTCTGGAAATATTTAAAAAGGAAAATTTTAATATATCTTTAAATTTCATCTTGCCTTACAATTTTCCCATTACTAATCTTATAAATTATATCTGCATATTTTTTTACATCATTACTATGAGTTACTACTATTACACATTTCCCACTTTTTGATATTTCCTTTAAAATATTAAATATTTGTTCTTCATGCTCTTCATCTAAATTTCCTGTTGGTTCATCTGCTAAAATCATTTTAGGATTATTTGCCAGCGCTCTTGCAATGGCGACTCGTTGTTGCTCACCACCTGATAATTCTTTAGGATAATGTTCCATTCGATCTTCTAATCCCACCATTTTTAATAATTTACAAGCTCGTTCTTTTCTTTCTTTCTTTGGTATTTCGTCATTTATTAGCATAGGAACAACAACATTTTCCCAAGCCTTTAATGTGTTATTTAAATAAAACTCTTGAAAAATAAAGCCTATATTTTTCATTCTTATTTTAGACAATTCATTATCAGTCATCGCTGTAATATCTTTTCCAAACAAAATATATTTTCCACTATCGAAATTATCAATTAGTCCTAGAATATTAATTAATGTTGATTTGCCACTACCACTGTGTCCCATAATTGCGTAAAATTTTCCAGTTTCAAATTCTACATTGATTTCCTGTAATATATCGATTCTTTTTTTTTCAGTTATATAAGATTTCGATAAATGATTTACACTAATAATTTTACTCATATTATAATCCCATCCTTTCAAAAACAGCAATTCATTTTCAATTTTTTTAAATAAAATAAATTTTTACTATTTTATCTTATTAGCACCAACTATTTCACCTTAATTATACCATTAAATACAAAATAAAAATAGTCCTATACTAGCGACTATTTCAAGAAGTGCGATGCTACAATGCTCGGCACAGTTAAGTGGTTCAACGTCAGTTATTATGCTGACAACATAAATATACTATGATTTTATAGAAAGCACAACTTATTTCGATAAATTACTATTTGTTGTTTAGATAATTATATCATTTTTCTTGCATAAAAACTATTCCCAAATAGTAACAAAAGTATTATAATGTATGTAGTGATTGATTCATACATCAATTACCTTTGGCAAAAGTTGTAGATAACTTCCTCAACGGCACCAATTAGAAATAAAAAACCGTTGTAAAATCAACGGTTTTGTCATATTGCAAAGCATTAAAAACTCCAAAAATACTTTTGATTTATAAATTTTTTTATTTTTTGGTTACATTTTGTTTTTGCCGTCTGAATGTGTCATAGTATTGTAATTTGTATGTTCGATTTCACGTTGTATATAAAATTGTAATACAATGTTTATGATAAAAATTTCCCTTTTTGTTTGACGATGAATATAATAGGGTTTTCTTTTTGTTTTTTGAAACTTATTGATACTAACGTCGATTATTATGACGAGCGTACTAAATTTTTTTAGGGATGATACTTACTTAGAATATTTTGGTTAAAATTATATAATAAGTGGTCTAAACTAGGTAAATAATAAGTTTTTGTTAGTTTTTTTATTTTGTGTTATACTGAAAAGGGTTAGGATGTGTTTTAATGTTTGAAAAGTTAAAAGGAAAATATGTATTTTTTGATATTGATGGTACTTTATCAGAGTTTAGATATAATAATAAATTATTTTCTGATAATGATTATGGGTGTCAATCTTTAAAAGATTTACTTTTTGGAGATTTATTTTATAAGGCAAGACCACTTAAAACAATGCAGGAAATAATAAGTATGTTAGATAGTGATAAAGTATTTGTCTTAGGAACTGTTTTTACAAATAATGAAGCTAGGCAAAAATATAAATGGTTAGCTGAAAATTTTCCTAATATAAAAGAAGGAAATATTATTTTTGTAAATAAAGCGGAGATAAAGCCTTTAGTTATTTTAGAATATGCAAAATATTTTAAATTAAATATTTCTGAAATCGTTTTTGTCGATGATAGATTAGATGTACTTAGAGAAGCAGAAAAACTTGGAATTGAGTGTTATCACCCTAGTTCTTTTGTAGATTAAAGGGAAATTATGGTATACTTAGAATGCAATTGTTTTAAAGGTGGATGATTTAGATGAAAAATGATAATAAATTTTATTTTGAGATAACAAAGAGAATTCCCGGTAAACTTGGAAGAGCGGGGATTATTCATACACCGCATGGAGATATTAAAACTCCAGCTTTTATTGCGGTAGGAACAAAAGGACATGTTAAATTTATATCAAATGAGGATTTAAAAAATATTTATGCGCAAGCAATGCTTAGCAATGGTTATCATTTAAGAAATACTTCATATGAAATAGCTGAAAAAGGTGGTTTAAGTAAATGGTCAGGGTTTGATGGGCCGACAATTACAGATTCAGGTGGTTTTCAAGTTATGTCACTTGGTTCTGGGCTTGGTAAGGTTGTCAGTATGGATAGAGAAGATGAGGTAGTTAATACAGATTCTAAAGATAGACTGGCTCATGTTAGTGAAGAAGGAGTTAGTTTTCATGACCCAATTTTAAACAAAGATGATTTTATTGGTCCAGAGGAATCTATGCAGATACAATGCCGAATAGGTGCGGATATTCATATGGCTTTTGATGAACTTACTTCGCTTGCTGATAGTTATGAATATAACGTCGAAGCTTTAGGAAGAACTGAAAGATGGGCAGTGAGAAGTTTAGAAGAGCATAAAAAACACTGTATGGATTTAGGTTATTATCAAGCATTATATGGTGTACTTCAAGGTGGGCGATGGGAAGATTTAAGAAGGTCCACAGCAAAGAAGTTTGCCCAAATGGATTTTGATGGCTATGGTTTAGGTGGAGCTTTCTTAAAAGAAGATTTAGGAAAAATTCTCGGTTGGTGTTGTGAAGAACTTCCAGAAAATAAACCAAGGCATTTACTTGGCTTATCTCATCCAGATGATATTTTAGTAGGTACTTTAATGGGGGCTGATACGTTTGATTGCGTTGCGCCAACAAGAGAAGCAAGACATGGGAGAATTTATACAAAACGTGGTAATATAAAACTTTCTAAATTTAAAGGAAGCAATGAACTTTTAGATGAGACTTGTGATTGTCCAGTATGTAAAGCCGGTCATACAAGAGGGGAACTTCGTGATTTGATGAAATCTGAAAGTAATGAAGACAGAGTAAAATACTATAATTTGGCTTCGATTCATAATTTGAGATTTATCATAAGACTTACTGAAGAAATTAGAGAAGCAATAATTAATGGTAATTTTGAGGATTATCGGGATAGATTTTTAAAAGAATATTATAATAAATAAGGCAAGTGACAATTTGCCTTTTTTAATTGACGAAAATTAGTTATTTACGTATAATTGTCTTAGAATAGGATGATGAGTATGGAGTATAAAGGGCTTTCTAGTAACGAAGTTTTGGAAAAACAAAAAAAATATGGAAAAAACGTTTTGACAAAGGTTAAAAAAGAGCCGATGATTATAAAAATTTTGAAAATAATATGCGAGCCAATGTTTTTATTATTACTTGTAACGGCATCAATTTATTTTATTTTGGGAGAGGTTCGCGATGGAATTATTATGTTTTCATTTGTATTTGTGATTATAATCATCGATATTGTTCAAGAAGTTAAAACAGATAGAACGCTGCAAGCTTTAAAAGATTTATCAGAGCCACAGATAGTGGCTTTAAGAGACGGCAAGAGAGTAAAAATTCCAAGTTCCGAGCTTGTTCCAGGTGATATTATTTATATTCATGAAGGAGTTAAAATTCCTGCTGATGGGCGAATTTTGGAGTGCAGTGGTTTGAGAGTTGACGAGTCTAGTTTAACTGGGGAGTCAGAGAGTATTTGGAAAAGTACTTTAGAAGATAGTTCTGATGATTATTGGAAAAAAAATATTGGTTATCAAGGAACTTTAGTTGTTAAGGGAACTGGTGTTTTAGAGGTTTTAAAAACAGGTTCTCAAACGGTGTATGGAAAAATTGGCGAAAATTTAAGTCAGGTTAAAGAAGAAAGAAGTCCTTTACAAAAACAAACTGATAAACTTGTTAAATGGTGTGCAATAGGAGCTTTTGTATTATTTGTTTGTGTTGTTTTGTTTACGTTTATCGATTTAAGCGATTATAATTTAAAAGATAGAGTGATAAATAGTATTTTATCTGGTGTAACTTTAGCAATGGCGATGATTCCTGAAGAATATCCAGTTGTTTTAACGGTATTTTTATCTATGGGGGCATGGCGACTGGCTAAAAGGCATTCGCTTCTTAAAAATTTGAATTCGGTAGAGACTTTAGGGGCAATTACAGTATTATGTGTTGATAAAACAGGAACGATTACGAAAAACGAAATGGAAGTTAAAAAGACTACTTCAAAAGATGAGAAAGAGCTTGCTTTAATAATGGGGATGGGTTGTGAAAAGAATACTTATGACCCTATGGAAAAGGCAATGATTAAATATGGTGAGGGTTTAGGTTTAACTCGTGATGATATTTTTGGATTGCAACTGGTTAAAGACTATCCTTTCACTGATGAATATAAAATGATGGGTAAAGCTTATAAAAAAGATAATCAGATTATTTTAGCGGCTAAAGGTTCACCGGAGAGCATTATTAAGATATGTGATTTAAATACTGATGAAAAAAATATAATTGTAAACTCAATTAATGAGATGCAGAAACAAGGACTTAGAGTTATCGCAGTTGCTAAAGGTTTATTTAAAGGCGAAGAAGAGCTTAGAGAAAACTTGACAGAATTTAATTTAGAGTATGTAGGTCTTGTAGGTTTAATGGACCCGCCTAAGGAAAATGTTAAAGAGGATATCGAAATGTGCCGAAGGGCAGGTATTAGAGTAGTTATGATTACTGGTGATAATGGTGTTACGGCAAGTAGTATAGCTAAAGAGGTTGGTATGGGCGACGATTTAGATATTATTACAGGAGCTGAAATAGAGTCAATGAGCGAAGAAGAGCTTAAAGAGCGAGTTAAAACGGTTTCTATTTTTTCAAGAGTTGTGCCTGAGCATAAGATGAAAATTGTCAATGTGTTTAAAGCTAATGGCGAAGTTGTAGCTATGACTGGTGATGGGGTTAATGATGCGCCAGCTTTAAAACGAGCAGATATTGGTATTGCAATGGGCAAGCGTGGAAGTGAAGTTTCAAGAGAAGCAGCAGATATTATTTTAATGGACGATAATTTTAGAACGATTGCTGAGACCATTAAAGATGGGCGAAAGATATATGATAATATTAAAAAAGCTATTGGCTATATTTTAGTTGTTCATATTCCAATTGCTTTATCATCCCTGGCCGCACCACTTTTAAAAATGGATCCGAATTCATTTTTGCTTTTACCACTTCATGTTTTACTTTTAGAAATGGTTATTGATCCGACTTGTTCAATTGTTCTTGAGAGAGAACCAGCCGAGGATAATATTATGACAAGAGGACCACGCAGTGTGAAAGAGTCAGTGGTTAGTAAAGGTTTGCTTTTTAAGAGTTTTGTTCAAGGGGTAGTTATTTTCTTAGTGGCATTTATAACATTTTATGAATTGCTTCAAAATGGTGTTGATGTTAGTTTAGCTAGAACAGTAGGAGTTTTAACGATAATTTTATCTAATGTATTTTTAGTAATTGTTAATACATCAGATACTGATTTTGCTTATAAGACTATAGGAAAACTTAGTAAGGATAACGTTATGCGAATTGCTTTTGCTTTGATGATTTTGTTTGTTATCGTAATTGTTTATAGTCCGCTTAATGGTATTTTAAAGTTGTATCCACTTACTTTAAGTGAAATGTTGATGGTTATATCACTATCTTTTGTATCTGTATTTTGGTATGAATTCGTTAAGCTTTTTAAAAAGATTAGAGGTTAGTCAAAAATGAATGAAGGACAAAAAGAAATTAAATATTTAATATATTATTATGGAAATGATTTGAAAAATGAAACGATTATAAAGAAGGCTTTAGATAAGCTAAGTGATATAAATGATAAAGTTACTTTGTTACAGTGGGCTGGTTATACTTTAGAGGCGAAGAATTTAATGGAAGCTTTAAACTTTAGTGAGGAGAAGTTTCAAAAACTCAAAAAATTAAATAACAACTTAGAAAAGACTATTAATTTAAAGGTTTTAGATAATAAGTATGATTTTTTAAATGATATTTTGAAAGTTATAACAGCAGATATTAATTTGCAGCAAAAACTTCTTTCTTTAGACGATAGAAAACTTAGTATTTTACAAAAATTATGTGAAAGGGTAAATCATAAATATTTATTAATGTTTACGGAATGTTTTTTAAATAATATGGGACCTAGTCCATTTGAAAACAAGAATATAAGATATAATGATTTGAACGATGATTTACCTAATGATTTAAGTAATGATGATTTGGACAAGCTTATATTTTTATATAATTCGAAGGCAAAAATAGATGTTCAAAGTTATGCTGATTTGCAGATGATGGATAATGATAGTTTTTGGAAAATAATGCTAGAAAATGATAGACGTAATGGTTTACTTGCAAGATGTGGTTTTGATTTAAATTCAGCTTTAGAACTTATTCGAAAATACGATGTTACAAATATTAAATTGACCGATAAAGATAGAGAGATTTACGATTATATTTTAAAAGTAGTTTATTCGAGTGATGAGGATTTAAAAGGCGAATATTTAATTTCTAAAGATTTTAAGAGCTTATATATGTTTGAGAATAATTTGAAAAAGGCTTTTTTAGATAATATAAATGATTCTTTAAATAATGGATATTATTTGGTAAGTGTTTTGGGAGCGTATGGTAAAAATAGAGAGATACATAATTATAGGGATTTATGGTTAAGAGCTAGTATCAGTCCGTGTATTTCTTGTTCGCTTATAAGTCAGGATAATTTAGCTACGGCACCGGTGAAAACAGTGATTGTTGGTTTTAATAAGATGACTAATAATTTAGTTAATATGAGTGAGCAAGATATTAATTCTGGAGCGGCAAATAACGATTTGAATGAAATAAGTAATATTCCTGGTAGTTTTAGGTGTAGTAGTGATTTGATTGCCGAGACAAGAAGTGATTATAACGAACTGGTGTTTGAACGATATGGTGATGAAACTTTAATGCCTGACTATGTATTATGGTTTAAAGATAATATAAATGGTTATGATGAGGCTTTAAAGGCTTCTATGGATTTAGGAATACCTTTAGTAACGATTGATCCTTATGTAAATGGGGAAAATGCTTATTTGAAAATAGAGTCTGAACTTGATAGCGTTTTAGATGATAAAAGTTTATGTTTTAAAATCATTAGGGACTTTTTTAATAACCGGACTGGTTTAGCTTTGCATAATGAGGTAATGGAAGAATTTTTTTCAGAACAAAGATTTATTGAAATTGTATCGAGATTAAAAGATATTTGTCCTGATTATTTGGAAGAGGCTTTGGATTTTGAAGTTAAGAAAATGCGAAAATGTGCGGTAAATCAAAATTCTTTAAATGATATTAGTTTAATTGAAAGTGTACGTCTGAGAAAGGTTAAATAAGGTTTTGTTTAATTTTGGATATTTTTGGTATAATACTTATAAAGTGAGGTGATTTTCCTTGAAGGCTGTGGTTTCAAAAAGTGTGATGAAAAAAAGTGAAAAATATACGATAGGTTATTTAGTTTCATCTAAGGAACTGATGAATAGAGCCGGGATGGCGGTTAGCCGAAGTTATAATTTTAATGGTAAGGTTTTAGTTATATGCGGCGACGGAAATAATGCTGGAGATGGATATTCCCTTGCTTTACATTTAAATGAGAAGAATATTTCGGTAACTATAGGACTTGTGAATGGAAAGTTTTCACTTAATGGTAAGGTTTATTTCGAAATGTGCAAAAAAAATAAAATTCCTATTTATATGGTGGAAAATATAGATTTTTCTAAGTTTGATATTTTAGTTGATGCAATATATGGATGTGAATTTAAAGGAATTTTGCCGAAAAAAGAAGCACAAATTGTAAAGATGATTAATAACAGTCAGAAAAAAGTTATAAGTATTGATATCAATAGTGGTTTAGATGCTGATAGTGGACTTACTTTAGAGTGTGTGCATTCGGATTTAACAGTGGCAATTGGGTGTTATAAGTTTGGTCATTTTTTGAATATGGCTAAAGATTGTATGAAAGATCTTAAATGTGTGGATATTGGAATACCGATTATTGGCGAGAAATTATTTTTAATGGAAAATGATGATTTTAAAGATGTTTTGAAAGATAGACTAGAGTATAGTCATAAAGGTTCTTATGGTCTTGTAGGAATTATGGGTGGTTCTTTGGAATATAGTGGTTCAGTGAAATTGGCTAATATGAGTTTATCAGCACTTAAAGCAGGAGCTGGAGTGGCGAGACTTATTATTCCAAGGTCAATTGCTCCTGGAGTGTTACCTTATTTACTTGAAAGTACTTTGATGCCGGTTCCAGATGAGTATGGGAAAATGGTTTATGATAAAAAAAGTCTGGAAATAGCTTTAGATAAGGTGACAGCTTTATTAGTAGGTATTGGTTGGGGAGAATCCCGAGAATATCAACTTATTTTAAAATATATTTTGGAAAATTACGAGATTCCATTAGTTTTAGATGCTGATGGAATAAATACACTCAGTAAGATGAATTTAGATATTTTAAAAGATACTAAGTGTAAGGTAATACTTACGCCACATGTAAAAGAATTTTCAAGACTTAGTGGTTATACCCCAGAAGAAATTTTAAATAATCCAGTGGAATTAGCTCAGGTATTTGCCGATAAATATAAGGTTATTTTACTTTTGAAAGGGACGACGACTATTGTAACAGATGGTTTTAAGACTGAACTTGTAAACCGAGGATGTGCTGGAATGGCGACGGCTGGTAGTGGAGATGTTTTATCAGGAATAATTGCTGGGTTATGTGGTTTTAATGAGCCATCTGTCGATATGGTTAGTTGTGGGGCTTATATTAATGGTCTTGCAGGTGAGATGGCAAGTGCGGGTAATGATATTAGTATGGTATCTTCGGATACAATTAATTATATTGGAAAAGCGATTACTTCGATGAAGTAATTTTTTCTTTGTTTTGGAATATAATTTAACCAGGTGATTTAATGGAGAAGAAAATTTTGAAGTGTGAAAGGTTAGATTATCAGTTTCCACCACAGGTTCAAAAACAACCGGGATTTGAGTATTTAATGAGACCAAGGCCTATTTTTGATAATAATTATGTCGGTTCTGGTGTTTTAAAAGGAAAGGTTGCAATTATTACTGGTGGTGATTCGGGAATTGGAAGGGCAGTGGCTGTTTCTTATGCGAAGGAAGGAGCCAAAGTTGTAATTGTTTATTATAATGAGACGGTTGATGCATTATATACTAAAAATTATATAAATAGTTTTGGAGGAGAAGTTTTACTTTTAGCGGGTGATTTAAAAGATCCTAGTTTTAGTGATTTGATTGTTAAAAAAACATGTGAAGTTTTTGGGAAAATTGATATTTTAGTTAATAATGCTGGGGTGCAGATTGAAAGGAAAAGGTTACAAGATATTAGTGACGAACAGTTCGATTATACGATGCGTTCCAACATTTATTCGATGTTTTATTTAACAAAAAGGGTTTTAGAGGTGATGAAGAATGGTTCGATTATAAATGTTAGTTCGGTAACAGCTTTTGTGGGAGAGCCTAATTTAATCGATTATGTGACGAGTAAAGGAGCAATTGTTGGTTTTACAAGGTCGCTTAGTACAAATTTAGCTAAAAAAGGAATAAGAGTTAATGCGGTGGCACCAGGTACTTTTTGGACACCGCTTCAGCCATCTACTTGGAAGGGAGAAAAGATGCCAATTTTAGGAACGGATAATCCGATGGGTAGAAGTGGGCAGACATATGAAATTGCGGCAATTTTCGTTTATTTAGCTAGTGATTTAGCTTCTTATACGACGGGTCAGGTATTTCATGTAAATGGCGGTCAGTATAAAGGTTAAATGTGAAACTTTTTAATTTTTGAGACAAATTTTTTAATTTGCCTTTTTTTTTATTATTAGTTTGTGTTATAATCCTGAATTTGACAGTTTTAAGAAATTAAAAACTCCTTAAAGCTTATTTTATAAGGCTTTTTGGAGTTTTCTTTATG
>CALVRJ010000038.1 GCA_944358545.1 uncultured Bacilli bacterium
CAATTTTAAGAGACAAAATGACTTAGATAAACTCTAGGTCATTTTTATATCGTTTTAAAAACTGTCCGGTTATAAGATGTCATAAATTAAAAAATTTATTATATATTTATTAAAAATATTGCTTATATAATCTCTTACTGTTATAATGAAATTGACAGGTGGGGGAGAATTAAATATGGAAATGAAACAAGAAATACTTAATAACTTATCAAATAGGAAGCTTACTTTACCTAAACTTATTAAAATCATGCATATAAAAGGTGAAGAAAAAAGAGCTTCTTTTCTTAATGCTTTAAATGAACTTGAAATAGAAGGAAAAGTTTATTTAGATGACAAAGGATATTATCAAATATTTAAATCCAAAAGCTTAAATAAAGTTCAAGGAAAAATAAATATTTCCAAATATGGTAATGGTAGTGTAGAGTTAAATAATGGTAAAACAAAAATAAAATATATTATAGAAGAAGAGAATATTGGTGGAGCTTTAAACGGAGATATAGTAGTCTTAACAGACATCCAACCTTTAAGGAAAAATTATAATGAAGCTAAAGTGGAAAAAGTAGTCAAAAGAAATAACGGTTTGGCTGTCTTTGAATATAATGGAGAAGATTTTATACCATATGGCATAAAAAATAAAATAAGAATTCTGTGTCCTAAAAGTACCATGAAAGGAATTGTTGCTGGAAGTAGAGTATTAGTTAAAATAGACCGAGAACAAATAAATACACAAGGAGAATTATTAATTTATGGAGCTGATGTGCAGAAAATAATCGGCCACAAAGATGATCCGGATATCGAAATAGAATCTATTGCTGCCAAATATGGATTTGTTAAAGAATTTCCTCAAGAAGTAATGGATGAAGTTGCTAAAATACCAGACAAAGTACTTCCAGAAGAAATAGAAGGAAGAACAGATTTAAGAGATGAAATAATATTTACAATAGACGGCAAAGATACTAAAGACATGGATGATGCCGTGAGTCTAAAAAAAGATGATAAAGGAAATTATATCTTAGGTGTCCATATAGCTGATGTTAGTCATTATGTTAAAGAAGATTCCGCTTTATTTAAAGAAGCCCTTAAAAGAGGCACCTCTGCATACCTCATAGACTCAGTTATACCAATGCTTCCACATGAACTATCTAATGGAATATGCTCACTTAATCCAAACGTTGATAGACTTACTAAAACAGCTCAAATGACAATAACTCCAGAAGGAAAAATAATAGATTATGAAATATTTGACAGTGTAATTAAATCAAGAAAGAAAATGACATATGAAGATGTCAATCAAATATTAGAAAGGAACATTCAAGTAGAGGGTTATGAAGAATATGAAGAAACCTTAAAATTGATGAATGAACTATCCCAAATTTTAAGTTATAATTCTCAAAAACGTGGGAATATTGAATTTTATTCAGATGAACTAAAAGTCGAAGTAACAAAAGAAGGAAGTCCATTAGACTTTATTGAAAGACATCAAGGTGCAGCTGAAAAGTTGATTGAAAACTTTATGATTGCCGCCAATACAAGCGTTACTAAATACTTTTCCGATATGGATGTTCCATTCATTTACCGAGTTCATGCCGTTCCAAATGGTGATAAACTAATAAAAGCTTTAAAAACACTTAAAGAAGAAGGGTTAAGTGATAAAAAAATAATCGATAGATTAATCAATAAAATTTCCAATAACAAATATAATTCAAAAGACTTAAAAGAATTTTTAGAAACATTTAAAAATCAGAAAGATATTTATAGTATAATATCTGATCTACTTTTAAGAGGTATGAGTAAAGCTGTATATTCTACCGTTAACGAAGGACACTATGGATTATCCTTGAGATATTACACTCACTTTACCTCTCCAATTAGACGTTTTCCAGACTTAATGGTTCATCACTTAATTAATCGTTACTTAATGTATATAGATATCGATAAAAATTTAAACGAATTACCAGAAATGTGTGATACCTCATCAGTTATGGAACGCCGTGCGGATTCAGCCGAAAAAGAAGCTGTTGAACTTAAAATGGCTGAATATATGGATAAACATGTTGGTGAAATATTTAATGGCCGAATAACTAGTATTTCGCCAAGAAAAGTAGATATTAAATTACTAAATCAAGTAAGAGGCATAGCCTCATTAGATGATGTTTTAAAAGTACCTAATAAACAAGGTATAAATCCTAAATATAAATTAGGCGATAGAGTATTTGCTTTAGTTAAAGAAGTAGATATTCCAAATAGGACAATATACTTTGTTGTCTCTAAAACTGAAATTCATGCCCCAAAACCAGAAAGTGAACTATCCCATGTAAAAAAGTTAACTAAAGAGTCTTAATAAAGACTTTTTTTTAATTCTAAAATTTATTTTGATAAATTAAAAAACATTATTTAAAAACATTCTAACTCATGCTATAATCATTAGTAGGGTGGTTTACATGAACGATAAATTAACATTACTTTTAAACCAAATTCATTTAAACAAAGATGAATTTTCTTATTTTGAAAACGGAAAATTAGATAAAATTGTCTGCAATCGTAGTAAAACTAAATATATGTTTTGCCTAGATTTAGATAACGTTTTACCTAAAAATATATATTATGACTTTTTAAACAGAATAAAAAATTGTTTCCACCAAGCTGAATACGTAGGAGCTAAAATAAATGTAAATAACTTTGATTTAGATTCACTTACTGATTATTATCGATATTTAATCGAAGAATATAGTAAAGAAGCTCCCTTACTTTCTATATTTTTAGAAAATAAAATTGAATTAGATGGAAACACCTTAAACGTTGAAGTAGCTAACAAAGCTGAAGACATGAAATTTTCCAGTATTAAAGATGATTTGGAAAAAAAATTAAATGATGCGGGTTTTCCTATTAAAATAGAAACAAAAATAAACAAAGAAAAATCTCTAGAAACCTTAAAAGAAATTGAACAAGAAAAAACTAAAGAAGTACCAAAACCTCCGAAAAAAGAAGACCCATACATTATGGGTGGTGAAATTAAAGACGAAATAACTAGTATCAATAATATTACCTTTGAAATGGATAACGTCACAGTCGAAGCCAAAGTATTTGGTATTGAAACCTTTGAATCTAGTAAAACCAATTTTAAAATAATCACCTTAAAAATAACGGATTATACAGATAGTATATATTGTAAAATATTTAGCCGAGAAGACGCTGAATATCAAAAATACTTAAAAAACATAAAAGAAGGAAAATGGTATAAAATCAAAGGCTATGCCAAAAATGATAAATATTCTGGTGAAATAGTATTAAATGCAAGAAGTATAAACATCTCTGATAAAAAAGAAGAGACAAGAGAAGATAATGCTGAAGAAAAACGAATTGAACTTCACACTCATACTAAAATGAGTCAAATGGACGGTGTAGCTGATGAAGTCGAACTAGTAAACCAAGCTATTAAATGGGGACATAAAGCCATTGCTATTACTGATCATAATGGTTGTCAAGCGTTCCCACATGTCTTTAATACAGTCACAAGTTATAACAAAGGTAAACCTGATGACGATAAATTCAAAGCTATTTATGGAACTGAACTAACCTTAATTGATGATACAGTTAATATCGTTGTAAGACCAACCGATGGTGACTTACTAGAAACAACATATGTTGTATTCGACCTTGAAACAACAGGATTTAACGCCGGAGGTGCTGACTCTATCATCGAAATCGGCGCCGTAAAAATAAAAAAAGGTGAAATCATTGACCGTTATGATGAGTTAATTAACCCAGGCCGACCACTTCCAGCTAGAATCTCTGAACTTACTAACATCACTGATGATATGCTTAAAGATAAAGACAATGAAGAAAACGCAGTTAAGAGATTTAAAGAATGGATAGGAGACCTTCCAGTCGTTGCTCATAATGCTAAATTTGACACTTCATTTATCGAAATGGCCTATCAAAAATATAATTTGGGACCATTTAATAACTGTGTTATCGATACTTTAGAACTTTCAAGAGCCTTAGATACGGGATATTCACGTCATAGCCTCTCTGCCTTAGTCAAAAGATATGATGTTCCGTGGGATGAATCTGCTCACCACCGTGGTGACTATGATGCCGAAGGAACTGCTTTAGTCCTTCACCAAATGCTAAAAAAACTTGTCTCTAGAAACTTTAAAACAATCAAAGATTTAGATAAATTAGTTTCCAAAGATGAAATACATAAATATGGGACAGCTTATCATGTAAACCTTTTAGCCATTAATAAAAAAGGTCTAAAAAACATGTTTAAAATAATTTCCATGGCTAATACAACCTATCTTTATAAAACCCCGAGAATCCTAAGAAGTGAAATTGAAAAACATCGTGAAGGTTTATTAGTCGGTAGTGGTTGTTATGAAAGTGAAATCTTTAGATTAGCCAGAAGTAAATCAGAAGAAGAACTAGTAAATTTGATTAACTTCTATGATTATGTTGAAGTTCAACCACCAGAAGTATATGACCACTTGCTACAAATGGGAGACTTTGGTAATAAAGCCGAACTTATAAATCATCTAAAGAAAATCATCAAAGTTACTAAAGAAGCTGGTAAAATTATCGTTGCCACTGGTGACGTTCATCAAATAAATCCAGAAGATAGAATATATAGAGAAATAATAGTAAGGCAAAAAGTACCAGGTGGTGGACGCCATCCACTTGCTAAAAAAGAAATCAAACAAATACCTAATCAATACTTTAGAACCACCGATGAAATGCTCGAAGCCTTTGACTTCTTAAGCAAAGAAGAAGCTAAAGAAATCGTTATCGACAATCCTAAAAAAATAGCCGATATGGTTGACATTATCGAAGTAATTATCGATACTGGTGGAATACCTTTTGCTCCGAAAATTGACCACTGCTCCGAAACCACAACCGATATGGTTTATGATAAAGCCGAATCAATATATGGAAATCCACTTCCATATAATATCGAAGAAAGGCTAGCTTCTGAATTATATGGTGACGAACCATTTAATACAATTAAAAGGTTAACCCCTAAAGGAGATATGTCAGATGAAGAATATAATAAAATAATTTATGCTAAACTTCATAAAGTCATGCGTAGTTATAAAGAAGGTGTCATTAACCTCTTTAAAGAAGAAAAACCAGACATTACCGAAGATGAAATTAAAGAAAAAATGACCGGTGTTATCGGAGCTAATTTTGACGTTATTTATCTTATCTCTCAAAAATTAGTTAAAAAATCTAACGATGATGGTTACCTAGTTGGATCCCGTGGTTCCGTAGGTTCATCATTGGTTGCCACTATGATGGGAATAACCGAAGTTAATGCCCTCCCACCACATTACGTTTGTCCAAACTGTAAACATTCGATTTTTGAACAAAACGGGAGATCTCTTGGTAGTGACTATGGTAGCGGATATGATCTTCCAGATCTTAACTGTCCAAAATGCGGAACAAAAATGAATAAAGAAGGACAGGACATGCCATTTGCGACATTCTTAGGATTCCATGCCGACAAAGTTCCCGATATCGATTTAAACTTCTCCGATTTAAACCAAGCTGCAGCTCACGAATATACTAAAGTACTATTCGGAAAAGATAATGTATATCGTGCCGGAACAATTGGTACCGTTGCCGAAAAAACTGCTTATGGTTATGTTAAAGGTTACTGTGAAGATAAAGGTATAAACATGCGAAGTGCTGAAATTGAACGTTTAGCCAAAGGTTGTACAGGAGTAAAACGTACCACCGGCCAGCACCCAGGAGGAATCGTCGTTATTCCGCAGTACATGGATGTCTTTGATTTTACACCGTTCCAATATCCAGCTGATGATCCGACATCTGCTTGGCGTACAACTCACTTTGATTACCACGCCATTGACCAAGACGTCTTAAAACTAGATATTTTAGGTCACTCAGGACCAACTAAACTAAGACTTATTCAAAATATTACCGGTGATGACGTTACTAAAATTCCAATGGACGATAAAGAAACCATGAAAATATTCTTATCTCCAGAACCACTTGGTGTTACTAAAGACCAAATAATGTGTGACACTGGAACCTTAGGAATACCAGAATTTGGAACGCCATTTACCCTTCAATTAGTTAAAGAAACTAAACCAAAAACCTTTGCCGAACTTGTTAAAATATCTGGATTATCTCATGGTACTGACGTTTGGAATGGCAATGCCAAAGATTTGATTGACAATGGAGTTGTTCCATTTAGTGATGTTATCGGATGTCGTGATGATATCATGGTCTACTTAATGTATAATGGCATGCCTCCATTTAAAGCCTTTAAAATTATGGAGTTTGTTCGTAAAGGAAAAGCTAGCAAGCAGCCAGAACAATGGCAAGAATACGTCAAAGAAATGCGTGACCACAATATAGCTGAATGGTTTATCGATTCATGTAGTAAAATTAAGTACATGTTCCCAAAAGCTCATGCCGTTGCTTACGTTATTAATGCCATGCGTTTAGCTTATTATAA
Source organism: uncultured Bacilli bacterium (assembly GCA_944358545.1). Lineage (GTDB taxonomy): Bacteria > Bacillota_I > Bacilli_A > RF39 > UBA660 > Coprosoma. The sequence continues at coordinate 6,479 of CALVRJ010000038.1, forward strand.
AGTTCATAAACCAGCCGTGTATTATGCTTCTCAGTTCTCCGTTGAATATAATGACTTTGACATTGAATGCATGATAAAAGGTTATGAAGCTGTAAAAAATAGAATAATCGAAATAAATGATAAAAAATTCGACGCAACTAATAAAGAATCATCAATCTTAGAATGTTTAAAGGTTGCCTTAGAAGCATTAGCTAGAGGTATTAAATTTAAACCAATTGATTTATATAAAAGTGATTCAATGAGCTTTGTCATTGACGAAGAAGGAAACCTAATCCCACCATTTAGATCAATTGATGGCTTAGGCGATGTCGTTGCTAAAAAAATTGTCGAAGAACGCGAAAAAGGTGAATACATAAGTATTGAAGACCTCCAAAAAAGAGCAAAAGTTTCAAGTACTTTAATTGAAAAAATGCGTTCTATGGGCATCTTAGATGGTATGGCTGAATCAAGTCAATTAACCTTATTTTAAAAACTCCTAAATGGAGTTTTTTATGTTTTTTGTAATGAAAAAATCAAAAAAATCATTTAAAAAGGAACATTTTAATTTTAAAATATTTTTTTGAGAATGCATTAAGTTTTACAAATCATCCACGCTCACAGGCAAAAGTAACAAAAACGATTTACACACAAAAGTAGTTGGTGTTGATGAAATACAAAAGTTGTGATAAAATAAAAGAAATTTTCTTGTGATAATCTTGTTTAAATAATATAGATAGTAGCATGTATTGCTTATAGTTGTTACATCTTGAAAATATATAATTGCATAAAGGTATAAATACCCAAAAGTTTTAACAAAATTAACTTATAAAACAATAAAAAATTAAATCAGTATAAAATCTTAATATACAAAGCTATTATGAGGTGGTGAGAAAATGGAAAATCTTAATAATTTATTTTCGTTTGACCCAACCAAAGTATGGTCTTTTACAACTAAAGAAAATATTAAAATTTATAATAAGATAACCAATGATTACGAATACAAGAATCTTTTACAAGTCAAAAAATTCTTAAACGATAAAAAAATTAATATTTTTGGAAAACTTTATAAAATTAATGTTCCTGAAATTTTAAATTGGGATAGTCAAAACAAAATTATGTCGACTATTGAATGTGAGGGAGTCAATCTTGAATTTATTTTACGTAGCAAAAATGAGGAGTACAGAAAATTAGGGGTAAAAATATTAAATAGAATTTTAATTTTTTGCCTTTCTAATAATTTTTATTGGGTTGACTTTGCCCCAAGAAATATAATTATTAACAATAACGAAATTTTTATTATGGATTTTGAAAAAGGTATAAGTTTTGAAGATAATAACTTAAAAAAATATTTTCGCAATCATGTTTATGAAGAGTATTCATCATTTATACTTCCTGAAGAAAATATGATTGATGAAGAGTTTGTTTTTACATTAGGAAAAGAAGAAGAAAATAAAATATTAAAAGTTAATAAAATTAATGCAAAGAGAATACAATCTGTCATAAAAAAATTAGGATATAAAGATTACATAAATCTTTCAGAATATTATAATGCTTTCAAAATTTTAATATTTGCGGAAAAACCATTTTTAGAAAATCATAAAATATATTTTCCAAGAATTGAATTACATAATTTTCTAGAAAGAAGTGAAAAAAACGAAAAAGCATACATGAAATATGGTGAAAAAGTATTAACTCTTTACAACAAAAAAAAGAGAGGGTGATTCTGTTGAAATATAAACTGAATGTAAGAGAAGAAATTTTTGGAGCTACTATTTTAAATTTGCTTTCCGGAGAAAGAAAGTATTTAGATAAAAAAGAATATTCAGAAAAATTCACTAATAATGGGAAGTTTATTTATGAAGAAAAAATATATAATATGGATGAAATAAGATTTACAAAATTAAAAAGTAAATTCAAATTAAAAGCGTTTAGTTTTGCAGATGTTGTTTTTATTGAAGTGACGAGAGCTTGTAATCTTAGATGTATACATTGTTTAAATAATTCGGGTATTGCATTAAAGAATCAATTAACAAAAGAAAAATGGATAAAAATTATAAGAGAATTATCAGACGCAGGAGTCCAAGAAATAAGGTTTACAGGCGGTGAGCCGTTAGTTTTTCCTGGAATTGAAGAGCTTATTAATGAGGCAAGTAATTTAGGAATATATGTTTCTATTGGAACAAATGGAATTCTAATAGATAAAGAAAAGGCAACAATTTTAAAAAAAGCCGGTTTAAAAAAAGCAGTTATAAGTTTAGATGGAACTGAAAAATCTCATGACGCTATTAGAGGAAAAGGAACATATGTTAAGACGTGGAATGCTATCAATCTTTTAAAAAAAGAAAATATAAGCTTAAAAGTTAATTCTGTAATTATGAAATCAAACATAGATGATGTTATAGAATTAGCTAAAATAGCAAACAAAACAAAAACTCCTATATTTATAAGAAGATTTATTGAATCAGGACGAGGCAATAACTTAAAAAATAATGTTCTATCCGCAAAAGACTATGAATATGTTAGAAAGAAATTACAGTCAGAAGTGTCTGTAGCACCTTATATTAGGGGTCATTATATACGAATTGCAAACAAAAAGAATAATGAGCAACATATTATCCCGTTTAAGATTCACGGGGAATGTAAAGCAGGACAAAAATCATTTGTAATAACCTCTAATGGTGATATACATTTTTGTGGCTTTTTAGCATCACAAGACTATCCATCTATAGCAAACGTAAAAGAAATCGATAATTTTTCCGAATTTTGGTATAAACTACAAAAACAGGATAAATTAAAAAAACTAAAAGACAATCTTAATCGTTATAATAGCCAGTGGGAAATTCAAAAAACAAACTGTCTAGCTTATGTACAACACATGCTAAACGTTGAACAAAATTTATTAAAACAAAAAAATTTAAAAATAATTATTTCAAAATATAATAAATATATTGGACAGATTGAAAAATTGAAAAACGAATCAATCATACCGGTTGAAGTTAGAGAAATAGAAGAATTATTAAAAACAAGAAATATAAAAAATTTTAATATAAATTCCATTGTATATTTTGTTTGTTGCAATAGTCCTTTAATAACAGAAGTGTTGGACTTACTGAAAAACATAAACTTAACAATAATAAATAAATTTTATCTTATAAATAAACCAACTAAAATTGAAATTCAAAAAAAATTAAAAGAAAATAATGTTTGTGTTCCAAAACAATATAACCTTAGTCAATTAAATAAAAAATTATTTCCAATAATATGCAAAGAAAATAGACATCAAGGAAAAAATATTAAATTTTATAATATAAGTGAACTTAACGAATATTTAAAAAAACATAATTCTCAAGATTACTATTTTGAAGAATTATTACAGCCTGATATTGAGGGTAATTATATAGAATTTAAAATATATTATATATATGGAAAAATCTTTTCATCATATAAGATTAATTATAAAGAAATGGAAAAATTATGCAGAAAGATATCAAAATCATTATATAAAATTGAAGTTTTTTCAGTAGATATAATAAAGAAGTTAAACAATTACTATGTTATAGATGTCAATGATTCTGTAGGATTTTATAAAAATGATGATGCAAGGAAGTATTTCTTAGAAAGTTATTTGGTGAGAAGAAATGAAAAATAATATAAAAATAACATTTTTAGGGACCGGTCATGCTAGTGCCACAAATTGCTACAACGCGTGTTTTACATTAGAAAATCAAAACGATTATTTTTTAGTTGATTCAGGCGGCGGTAACGGAATATTAAAACAATTAAAAAAAGCAAATATTTCAATATCAAAAATTCGATGGATTTTTATTTCACATATTCACATGGATCATTTATTAGGAGTGTTATGGATAATTAGAGTGTCATTACCAAAATATTATAAAAAAATATATGAACAACCATTATACATAATGGGAAATGATGAAGTGATTAAAGTGCTACGAATGATATGTGCAGAATTAATGCCTAAAGATTTTTTACCACTATTAGATAACAAAATAATATTTATAACAATAAATGAGCAACGAAAATACAAAATATTAGAAAACGAGGTTTATTTTTTTGATATAAATGCAAAAAAAGTAAAGCAACTTGGTTTTAATATGTATATCAATCTAAAAAGTAACACATATAAATTCACCTTTATAGGAGATGAACCATGTTATAAAAACACCGAAAAATTTGTTAATAATAGCACATGGTTAATAGCTGACGCTTATAGTGGTGGAAAAACTGCAAAATTAAATAATCCTATAAAAGAACATCATCACAGTACTGTTGAATATACTGCAAATATCAGTCAAAAACTTAATGTTAAAACGTTATTTTTAACTCATACATTGGATAATAATCTGAAAAACAGAAAAAGGTTATTTACTAAATATGCAAAAAAAATATATAATGGCAATGTAATAATTCCAAAAGATTTAGAAACTTTTTGCTTGAATGATTTGACAACTATAAACAATAATAGTACACTAAAAATAATAAATAAAGGAGAATGAAAATGGAATTATTAGATTTATACGATAATAAAAAAGAAAAATTACATAAAGTATTTGATAGAAATTCTGGAGAACCAAAAGAAGGAGAATATAAACTATCAGTTCATTCATGGATAATTAATAGCAAAGGTCAAATTTTAATACAAAAAAGAAATGAAACAATCAAACGTCATCCGGGGAAATGGGCTTTTACAGGAGGAGCAGTCGATGCTGGTGAAAGTTCTTTAGAAGGTGCTATAAGAGAAGTAAAAGAAGAACTTGGTATATTAACTTCAAAAGACGAAATTGAATTTTTCATTTCTTTTAAGAGAGAAAAAGGATTTGTAGATGTTTGGCTAATAAAAAAAGATATAGATATAAAAGATATATCACTACAAAAAGAAGAAGTTTCAACTGCAAAATGGGTATCACTAAAAGAATTAAAACAACTCATAGATAATGATGAATTTGTACCATCAGTAAAATTATATTTTGAATTATTTGCAAGGTTATTAAAAAAATGTCATAATATAACGATGGAATAAAAATGGAAAAAAATAAACTGTTAAAATCAATATATAAAAAAGCATATTATAATACCTTTAAATCAGTTAAAACAAATTCATCTTACCCAATTTGTATTATTGTATGTGGTCAACCTGGAGCCGGTAAAACAAGGTTAGTTCAATACACGATGAAACAATTGCATAATGCAAATCATAATGCAATTATATTAGATATGGATGCATATCGAAATTTAATATATAAAGTATTTGGGCAAAGTAACTTAACTATAGATGATATAGAAGTAAAAGAGATTTCAAAAACAATAATGGAAAATTTTTCAAAAATAGCGATGATAAAAAAGTGTAATATTGTAGTAGAGACAACTCTCGAAAAACCTTACACTTTATATCTAGCTCAGAAACATAATTATCATATTTTTTTAAGGCTTATATCAGTATCAAGAATTGAATCGTTATTATCTATATTTGAAAGATATATTAATAATAATAGTAAATATAAATTTCTCACAAGCATAGAAAACCACGATAGAAAATATAATAAAATTATTAATAGGATAAACAGATTAGCAAATAAGGGATTTCACATAGAGATTTACGAGAGAGGAAACAAATTTTCCAATCCTAAAAAGCTAAATATAGATAATAATAAAGTTATATATTTTATACTACATAGTAGGTTTAACAGTTTTAATAAATGTTTTCCTTCTCTAAAGCAAAGATTGGAGAATATAAATTGTTACTTCAAAAATAATCAAAATGAATCAAAAGATAAATTCGAAGAACTATATAAGTTGAATCAAATAATATATAAAATAATAAATTAAAATATTTTTTTAATAATTATTATGTTCCTTTTGTAATGAAAAAATCATTTCAAAAGGAATATTTTCATTTTAAAATGTGATAAAACAAAAACTTTCAAAAAATATAATTTTTAATTTGTTTAAATGTTTAATCTAAAAATTACTAAATTTTGAAAAGATAGGTGTTGAAATTAATTTTTCTAGCTAAAAATAAACTAAACGTTAAGCCAATAAAGGTTCAATGTCAAGTAGTGTTGGTCAAACCAAAAACTAGTGATAATTGGCCAAGTAATAGAGGGTCAGTAACGA
>CALVRJ010000039.1 GCA_944358545.1 uncultured Bacilli bacterium
TCTAATAGTCTTTCGGTAAGTTCTTTAAGCAAATGTTCATTGCCAGGCTTGCAAAAAACTGCTTTAAAGACTTTGTCGTCTATTAATCTAAGATGCGTTTTATTCTTTATATTACATTTCTCCTTTCTGGCCCCTTCATAGATATATATACGATATTTATTTCATATTTCCTTTTTTATTTTAAAATTTCTTTAAAAATATTAAAAAAAAACTATGAAAATCATAGTTAATTTGCTTTTTTAGTTACTCTTCTCATAACAAATACTGAGACAATTACACATATTATTCCAAGTACAATAATTATGATACTTCCGTAAGCTGAAGTCGATGGAACTTCGACTATTTGTGGACTTTGATTATTTTCAGTATTTTCATCCTCGGCAACTGGATTACATGAGGCATCTGGTTCATTTTGTTTCACACCATTTATATATACAACGGTACATTTACCTAGTTCATTTGATTCAACAGGTCCATCATAATTCTCACCTATATTATTGCATATAGCTTTTCTTTCTTCTTCTGATTGAGATGCAAAAATATTAGAAGAACTGCTACAAAAACCTAAATTTAATTTATTATCAAGAAGTTCCATAAAATTTTTTTCATCACTTACTCTAAGTTCTTTGATATCTGGATTTACATATATATTGAAATTTGGTGTTGTTCCCTTTTCATAATTAAATACAAAACCTTTACTTAATTTAAGAACCTCTCCACCCTGTTTTTGTATTGACTCCTTTGTTTATATATATTCCTTTTCCATTAGTACTTGAACTTAATTTAATATAATTATTCAAATTAGTTGTTCCACCGTTTACAGTCATAAGTGTATTATTACCTTTCATTAATATATACTTGCCATTACCTCTACTTATAGCCACGTCTTTATCTATAACTAGTGGCTCTTTTATTTCAATATTATCTGTTAAAGTAATATCTCCACCTTAGGCTATAGCAGCTCTTAACTCTTCTTCATTTGATGCATCTACTGCCTTTACATCGATATTTGGTATAACTAAACCTAAAATAAATAAACTTATAATTAATATTTTCTTCATATGTATTCCTACTTTATATTATGTACGATTTTATTGTACACCCCCATATAAATCAAGAAATGAATGGGTGTTGTTTTATTTTTTTATATGTGTATCAGATATATCTATGTCGTAGATTTTCGAATTATTTTACACGCTTTTTACCTGACTATTCAACACTATTTTCTGTCTTAATTTTTTATAAACAAATTACGAGAAGTATACAAAGGAAAACTTTGTATGCTTGTTTTAGCTTATATTATAAACAATAAAATTCAAGAGTCTAGATTAACTCTCTTCGTTCGTCCTTGATTTTTATTGTTTATTATAAGTAATTTATTTCGATAATTTTTGGGTAAATTATCGTTAAAATCTACACTATGTTGTTGCTTTTTTTATTATTTTGTATTTTAGTATTAAAAAATTCTGAAATCAATCAGAACTTTTATTAATTATTTAGTCTTTTCTTTCGAAGATATTAGGCTTTGATAATCTCTTATTTGATTTTTAAGGAAAATTGCTTCAATATTTAAACTATTCCATTTGTCGAGGCTAAAACTTGTTTCAAAATTATATTTAATAATTTCATTAATATGATTATGAATTTTTTGATAGTTTTGTTTTTTTGCTAGCAGGATTTTTCTTAAATCATCAATAGTTTTATTGCAAACGTCTTTATAATCAATGATATTTTGAGCAACTTTGTTTTCTTTAAGATAAGCGATTAAATCGGTGGTGTCAACTAATATATATTCTCTATTCTCAAATGCCGGATATTCATCGGAAAATGGTTCATAACCATTTTTTATTAAGAGGTTTTGAAAATTTTGGGTTAAGGAATGATTGTATGCATGCTCGAGAACATATATATATCTTTTACTTGAATATAAATAATTTCATAACCAGGTTTTTGAACAAGATATTTCATAAAATCACCTTTTATATGTCAAGTATAACATATTTTATTTAAATAATTACATTTTTTTAGGTAAATATATACCTAAAATATTTAGTAAGGTTTTAATAACACGATTAGTTAAATTTAATATATAAAGGTAATCTTCCTTTTCTTCGCCAGATATATTATTTAAATGGTTAGTTTCATAAAAATCATTGGCAGAGACGGATAATTCATATAAGTAGTTTGCAATATAATGTGGTTTTAATTCGTTTAGAGAATTATTTAAGGCGTTTGTTACTTCTAAAATTTTCATTCTTAAGTTTTTGTCTTTTTCGTTATAGATATGGTTAGATAAATTATGACTTTCAGATAGTAATTTATTTATTCTTAGGTAGGTATATAAAATATAAGGTCCAGTTTTGCCATTTACTTCACTGAATTTTTGAATATCAAAGATGTAGTTTCTTTCTAAGTCGTTTTGAAGGTCAGCAAATTTAATGATGGAATTTACAATTTTATCTAAGTCTTCTTTATCCATGTTTTTATTTTCTTCTCTTAGAGAGACAAATGTCTCTTCAACTTCTTTTATAAGGTCATCTAGTTTAAAAGCTCCACCACTTCTAGTCTTAAATGGTTTATTATCTTTACCATTAACAGTTCCATAACCAACGTGCTTAAGTTTGCCTTCAAAGATATGAGCTTTTTTAGCAGCTCTAAAAACTTCGGTAAAGTGCAAGGCCTGGCGAGAGTCGGCAATATAAATTATTTCGTCAGGTTTATAATCTTTTTGTCTTTGATAAATTGTAGCTAGGTCAGATGACGAATATAAATAGGCTCCGTTACTTTTTTGATAAATAAACGGTGGCATTTCAATTTTATCATTTTCTTCTTTGACGTCTATGACTAAGGCACCTTCATCTCTTTTAAGGATATTTTGGTTATTTAAATACTCAGTTAATTCATCAAAGTATTTATAGGCGTCGCTTTCACCATACCAGAGGTCAAAGTCAACGGACAAATATTTATAGATTCTTTTAATGTCAGTGATTGAAACTTCGCAGATTTTTTTCCATAGGATTTTATAATCTTCATTACCTTCTTGAAGTTCTTTAGTTATTTGTTCACATTTTTCTTTTACTTTTTCATCTTCTTTACAAAGACTACTTATTTTAGGATAAGTGACATTTAAGTAATTTAAATCAAAATTTATATTTTCTAGTTTTTGACCTTTAAAGTCTTCTAAGATTCCATAAATAACTTGTCCCATTTGCAAACCGATATCACCTAGATGAACATCACTTATGGTTTTATTACCTTCAAATTTTAATAAATTATTTAATGCTTGGCCAATAATGGCTGTTCGTAAATGGCCAACGTGAAGTGGTTTGGCAATGTTTGGTCCACCATAATCTAAGACGATAGTTTGATGGCTTTCTTTTATTCCTAGTTTTTCATCATTATTTAACGCTTTTAAATATTTACATATAAGGTTATCACTTACGGTAATGTTTAAGAATCCTGGTTTAGAAAACGTTACTTTTTTAAAGTAATTAGAAAAGTCTGATATTTCATTTATTTTTTGTTCGAGTTTTTCGCCAATTTCGATTGGTGAGGTATGGTTTTCTTTAGCTAATTTAAAAAGGTCATTACACTGAAAATCGACTCCTTCGATTTCGGATTTAGTTATTTTAGGAATTATATTATACCCTTCTTTATTAAATATTTTGGTTAAAATATCGGTTATTTCGTTTATCATAGATTTTCCTCCTTTAAATAAAAAAAGCCTTATAAACTAAGGACGAGTTTTCCCGCGGTACCACCTTAATTCATAGAGACTTTCTATGCAACTTTATCTTTAATGCAGATATACAAACAGCTTAACATAAGAGACGCGCTTCATAAGGAAATATTACTATGTTTACACTATCCATAGCTCACTCGAAATATTTTTACTTATTACTTTTTCTCTTCTTTGCCTTGATTTAATTATAAATAATTATTTTTCTTTTGTCAAACAGCTTTCTTCTGGTTTTTTTTTAACGATGACAATTGGGCTTTTAGGTTCTTTTACTAATGTATTATTTTCAATGGTGCTTAAGTATCTTCTAATTAGAGCTTCTTCAAATTCTTTATATTCTTCTTTTTTAGCTTCTGGTTCTTCCTTTGGTTCAAATATTTGAACAGGCAAGTAATTTAAATATATGTCTTTATTTAAGAGGTATTCTTTTATAAGTTTATTTGCATTAACAGAGTATTTCGTGTTATTTAAAATACGCTCTTTATTTTTATTAATCCAGGTTAAATCTTTTTGAATGTCGGCTTTTACTTTTTTATGATTATAAAATTTTGTTCCAAGAATCATCTTAGTAGATTTAGTTAAATTATTTAAAATAAGTTTTATCATTTCGTCAAAGTCATTATAATCGGCAATATAATTTTCAATGCCTATTGAAAGAAGATTCTTAATTATGTCAGATGATTTGGTTAATTCAGGATTTGCATAATTGACACTTAAGAATTTGAGGCGAAAGCTTTGATAAGGAAAAGATTTATCGCTTAAGTAACCATCTGAAATTATCGATTTGTAAACTTCTAAAAGGTTTGAAAGTTCATTTTTAGAAAATACTTGGTATTCTTCTTTTAATTTAATAGGTATCATCATGACTTCTTTACGAACACTTCCGTCCTGGTTTCTCTCTTTAATTATTTTTTGAGCATCTTTGTTTCCTTTATCTGCTTGAAGTTTTATTTTATCATAGTTTTCTTTAATCCATTTTTCAATAGAGGTTCCGTCTTCAAAAATGTGACATTTTCTTTCGGTATTAATTGATTTGACTTGATTATAAGATGCGGCTTCTCTTAGTTTATCTTCAAATTCGATTTCCGGTTCTTCTTCTTTAGCGATAAGAGAAAGCGTCATATAATCCAAAATGGCTTTAGCTTTTCGATTATCTAATGTGGCAAGTTCAGTTAAAATATATTTACAATTTTCACTTCTAAGCCAAGCATTCATAGATTTTCCATCGGTAAAATTTACTCTCTTTTCTTTAGGCTTTGGCAATTCATCATATTTTTGAAGATAAGAATATAGTTCACTGATACGGCGAAGATATTTAAAGTTGATCATAAGAATCCCCCTTTTTTCTAACGGTGTTTATTATACACAATATATTAATTTTGTCAATAAAAAAAGCTTATAGTAAAATAAACAATACTAATAAGCCTAAGATTATACGGTAGTAACCAAATATTTTAAAGTCATGTTTTTTGACAAAATTCATTAAGAATTTAATAATAAACATCGATGTAATAAAAGCGGTTACCATTCCTACTAAAAGAATTGTTATTTCTGATGAGGTAAAGTCAAAGCCAAATTTAACGATTTTAAGTAAGCTTGCACCAAACATAACTGGTATTGCCAAGAAGAAAGTAAATTCAGCCGCAACTGTTCTAGATACGCCTAAAAGCAGAGCTCCAACTATTGTCGCACCTGATCTAGATGTTCCTGGAAATATGGCAGCTATTAACTGGAATATTCCAATCAAGATAGCTGTGTTATAAGTTATTTCGGCTAAAGAATTTATTTTAGATTTTTTACCTTTGTTTTTATTTTCAATAATTATAAAGGCTATACCAAAAATAATTAAAGCAAGGGACACACAGACCGGATTATAGAATAATTTAGTAAACAGGTCATCAAATAAAAGTCCAATTACAGCAGCAGGCAGACAGGCAATAATTATTTTTATCCATAAGTCGATAATGTTTTTATCAATTTTAATTTTTTTGTTTTCTTTTTTCAGTGGCCAAATGCTATGCCAAAAGATGATGACAACAGCTATAATTGCGCCTAACTGAATAACTACTTGGAACATTTCATAAAATTTATCAGATACTCCAAGTTTAATAAATTCATCGAGTAAAATCATATGGCCTGTACTACTGATTGGAAGCCATTCAGTAATTCCTTCGACTATACCAAAGATAATAGATTTTATAATATCTAACATAAAATACCTCCATTAATTTTTATTTTTTTCACTTTTACAGTATACCAGAACATTATAATTTAGTAAATGTTTTTTGAAATTACTGACACTCTATTTCTTTATCTTTCATCAAATTAAAGTATCTGATGGAATTTTTTCTAAGGTTAAATTCTCTTAAGGTATTATCACTTAAATTTTGAACGTTTAAATGATATTTGATTTGATATTCAACTTCAGTGTTTTTTGATATTTCGATTTTAATGTTTTTATTTTCAGCATATTTTTGATTATAGGTATCCGCGCTTTCTTTAATTGCTTCAATAGTCTTTTGTCCTTTTTCGTTTTTACTTCTATATGTTTTTGTAATAACAGCTTTTAATATTTCATCTTTATTATTAAAAGTAACTTTAGTTTTGGTTTTATCAGTTATATTTTCACTTAAGTTTTCTGTTTTACATGTTTCTGTAAAGTTTTCGTTTTGAATACAACCAGTTAAAGTAAAAATTAATAGGATTAAGACAAATGTTTTTTTCATTTAGTATCCTCTGGCTTTATTAAAGAAAGGGATACTTTATGTTTTTCGGGATATATTTCATCGACGTAACAATCGACGATGTCACCAACACTGACTACTTCTGATGGGTGTTTGATGAATTTATTTGAAAGTTTAGAGATATGCGCTAATCCGTCGTTTTTAATTCCGATGTCAATGAAGGCGCCAAAAGGAGTTACATTTCTGACGGTTCCTTGAAGTTTCATGCCTGGTTTTAAGTCTTCTAAATGCAGAACGTCACTTTTTAAGAGTGGTTTTGGCATATCATCACGAGGGTCACGGTTTGGTTTTTTTAGTGATTTGATAATATCTTCTAGGGTATAATTATCTGTATTTAGTTTTTTTGCATATTCATTTATATCGATATTTAGTTTTTCACTTAGTTCAGGTTTACCAATATCTTTTAGATCTAAATTTAATAATTTTAAAAGGTTCAAGGTTATGTCATAGCTTTCTGGGTGAATACTGGTGGCATCTAAGATATTGTTACCTTCAGGTATTCTTAGAAAACCAACAGCTTGGGTGTATGTTTTAGGGGTAAGGAGTTTTTTTAGTTCTTCCCTACTTTGAAATTTTCCATGTTCGTCACGATATTTTAATAGTTTAGTAATATTAGTTTTAGTTAGGCCAGAGACATATTTTAAGAGTGAACTACTGGCAGTGTTTATATTAACGCCGACGTTGTTTACTGATTTAGTGACAACAAAGCCTAAGGAATCGGAGAGTTTTTTCGGAGCTACATCGTGCTGATACATACCAACACCGATACTTTCTGGGTCAATTTTAACAAGTTCTGATAGAGGGTCTTGAAGTCTTCTGGCTATGCTTATCGCACTTCTTTGTTCAACGTGAAGATTTGGATATTCTTCGATGGCAAGTTTACTAGCTGAATAAACTGAGGCTCCAGCTTCACTGACTAAGATGTATTCGACTTTGTGGTCGGCTTCTTTGATTGTTTCGGCAACGAAGGCTTCGGATTCGCGGGAAGCTGTTCCATTACCGATGGCGATGATATCTATTTTATATTTTTTTATTAGATCTAAAAGTATTTGTTTACTTTTCTCTTTTTCGTTTTTAGGTTCATGTGGATAAATAACAGAAATATCAAGCATTTTACCGGTTTCATCGACAACGGCAAGTTTACAGCCAGTCCGATAAGCGGGGTCAAAGCCTAAAACCATTTTACCTTTCATAGGTGGCTGCATAAGTAGATTTTCTAAGTTTAAACCAAATATTTTCGTAGATTCATCTTCAGCTTTTTCAGTAATTTCACTTCTGATTTCTCTTTCAACGGATGGTTTTATTAACCTTTTATAACTATCTTTGATGGCATTTTCAATTATATAGTTATAAACAGATTCTTTTTTGATTAGTTTTTCTTTGAAGTAATTTATAAGATGGTCATCATCAACTTCAAGGTTTACCGTGATTATTTTTTCTTTTTCAGCACGGTTAATGGCCATGATTCGATGGGCTTTGGCATATTTTACTGGTTCTTTAAAATCATAATACATTTCATATGTTTTGTTTTCATCTTCAGCATTTTTCTTTAGTTTAGTAACTAAAACTCCATTATTATACATATATCTTCGAATATATTTACGATATGAAGCGTTGTCACTAGTCCATTCAGCTATGATATAAGAAGCTCCTTCAATAGCTTCGGCTTCAGTTTTGACTTTATCATTGAAATATTTCGTAAAGTCGATTTCTTTAGGATATGACATGATTAATTTGGCAAGTGGTTCTAAGCCATTTTTGATAGCTTCAGTCGCTTTAGTTTTTTTCTTTTCTTTATAAGGACGGTATAAATCTTCAACTTCGACTAATTTGGTGGCAGCCATAATTTTATTTTTTAATTCTTCGGTTAGCAGACCTTTTTCATCGATTAATCTGATAACGTCTTCTTTTCGTTTTAGAAGGTTTTGCTGGTACTCATAGACTTCGGATATTTGTCTTATTTGTTCTTCGTCGAGGTTGCCAGTTACTTCTTTACGGTATCTAGCGATGAAGGGAATGGTATTTCCTTCTTCTAAGAGTTTTAAGGTTTTATTTACTTGTTCACTTTTTATTTTTAAGTTTTCGGCTATATCTTTTATGATTTGTTCGTTCATCTTAATTCCTACTTTCTATATCGTTTTTAAATAATGTTTCATAAGCTTTATATTCGGACCAATTTTGAATTTCTTTAGTGTATTTTTTATCCATATAGGGAAGACAGATGATAAAGTATTTTAAGGATGATACTTTATTATTTATATTTTTGGCTTTTGGCGTTCTAAATAAATAGTTTTTAGAATTTTCTAAGGCATATGGGATAAGATAGACTAGGCCAATTAAGGGAACTATGCTAAAGGTTATTATGAATAATAAATTAGAAAGCAATTGAAGATATATTTCGATTACAGCTCCTTTGATTTTGATTTGTCCCCATGTTAGTAATGATGCAATGTCAATTATGATTAGAATAAGCCATATAAATAAAAATATTTTCCCTTTTTTGGTGAAGATTTTTCTTTTGGAAATTAGTTTTTGTTGTTTGCAGTCTTTAACAACTTCTCTTTCTAATCTGTCTTGCTGTATTTTAGTGCTGTGGGCATCACAATTTACAATATATTTTTCATTTTGCGTTAGTTTTTCATTATTTTCTTGTTTTTGTTTGATGACTATGCGGGCAGAAGATAAAGAGGTGTCGGTTAATTTATAGTTACTGATATACTGAAGAACTAAAGGTGATGAGTCTTTGATTATTTTAGATAATTCTTTTTTTCTTTCTTCTATATTATATTCATTGATGATATAAGTTTTTTTCTGTTTATATTTTTTACGGTAGATTATGTAAAATACATACATCGATAACATAATGAAATCTAAGGGCAACTTTTGAATAAAATCCAAGATAATTTTAGCTATAAGGGTTATGACAAAAAGTGGTGGATTTAAATTATAGCTAGATATGTAATTTATAGTATCTTGAAAATAGTTTAAATCATAGTTTGTCAAAATAGTGAAAATAATAAATATCCAAAAAAGAACATTTATCGTTATTTCAATAATTTTAAGGGTAAATCTTTTATTGATTTCTTTCATAATCTTAGCCTGCTTTCTCTATTTATATTATCATATATTAATACTTACTTCTAGTATTATCATTTATTAAGGAAGCTTTTTTAATTATTTTAAATCCATATTTTTCTTTTAAACTGTCAACTACTTTGTCAAGTTCGGTATTTTCTTCTCTTACCTCTAAGTTTTCAAATAAAGATACTTGATGGTTTACTTCATCTTTAAGGTTATCTAATCTCACGCCTATTAATCTAATACCATTATCTACTTTCATTTCAGCTAAAACTTCTTTAGCTGTTTCGTATACTTCTTCGGTAAGATTGGTAGCGTTTAAGAGTTTTTTTTGATGAGAGAAGCGTTTAAAATATTTATCTTTTAAAGTAACGACGATAACGGAAGCATATTTATTTTGTTTGCGAAGTCTTAGAGTAACGTTTTCTGAGAGAGCCAGTAAATAAGGATAAAGTTCTTCTTTACTGAAAATATTATGGTCAAGCGTGGTTTCGTTACCTATTCCTTTAGGAGGTTCGATACTACTTTCGACAACATCACTTCCTCTACCCCAAGCAGAATCGATTAAATCATCTGTTGTGTTTTTAAAAATGGGTTTCAATTTGTTTTTATCAGCTTGGGCAAGGTCTTCAACTGTATTTATGTTTAAGTTTTTAAGTTTAATAGCTGTTTTCTTACCGACGCCAAATAGTTCTTCGATAGGAAGTGGCCACATTTTAGCTTTGATTTCATCTTTAAATAAGGTATGGACTTTATCTGGTTTACTGAAATCTGAAGCCATTTTTGCGCATAGTTTGTTATTTGCAATACCAACATTAACGGTAAATCCTAGGGTGGTTTTGATTTCGTTTTTCAATTTATAGGCAAATTTTACTGGGTCGCCATATATATGCATAATTGGAGTATAATCAATAAAGCATTCGTCTATGCTCATTTTTTCGAGGTCAGGAGTATATTTACTGATTAAGCTAAACATACTGTTAGACATTTTTTTATAATAAGGAAATTCTGGAGGATAAATTTCTAGGTATGGACATTTGCGTTTAGCATTATAAATGGTTTCACCAGTTACAACGCCATTCTTTTTAGCTAGTGGTGATTTAGCTAAAACAATTCCACTTCGTTGTTTTTCGTCACCACCAATAATGGCATAGACTTTTCGAATGTCTTTTTTGCCTTCTTTAACCATTTTTGTTGCAGTCCAAGAAAGGAAAGCGTTGTTGACGTCGATATGCATAATTATTTTGTCCATAACTATCACCGTTTTAATTATAGCACAAACCAATTTAAACGAGAAAAAACTATGAATTTTCATAGCTTTGGAAAAATTTAATTTTAATGAATATATTTTTTCATGAAAGGCTAATATTTCCAACAATATTAGATACTGATAAATATATCATATTTAAGATACTTATTCGTTTTTTTAAGACAACTCTTTAATTTGTTTTTGAGTAAGGCCTGTTGCTTCAGAGATATCTTTAATTGAAGTTCCAAGTTTAAGCAATTTTTTGGCTATTTTCATTGTTGTACTTTCTTTACCCATTTTAAAACCTTCATCATGAGATTCTTTTAAATTGGTCTGATATACAAGCTCGTTCATTTCATCTTCATTGTAAAGTCCAATTATTCCATT
>CALVRJ010000040.1 GCA_944358545.1 uncultured Bacilli bacterium
TTCAAAACAAATTTCACTTTGCAATCACAGGTCAAACAGCAGCTGAAATTGTATATAATAGAGCTGATGCCAGAAAATCTGGGACTTACTAATTGGGAAAATTCTCCAGATGGTAAAATATTAAAATCGGATGTAGTTATTGCTAAAAATTATTTAAATGAAAAAGAAGTCAAGAACTCAAATAATCTAGTAAACCTATTTCTGGATATTGCAGAAAATAATGCGGAAAGGAATATTCCTATGTATATGAACGATTGGAAAAACGAGGTTGAAAATGCTCTAAAAATATTTCATTATGAAGTATTAGAAGGAAAAGGGAAGATTTCGCATAAACAAGCAGTAAACAAAGCTGAAAGTGAATATGAAAAATATAAGGTTATTCAAGATAAAAATTACGTTTCCGATTTTGATAAACTGTTAAATGAAACTAAAGAAATAGAAAACAAATAAATTATACATTTTATATTTTATTAAAATATATTATAATTATATTAGTGAACGGATGTGGACAGTGTCCTCAATTTGTCCACAATAATATGATATTTATAATATAAATAATACAAATAATACTGATAATATAAAGGATATGGCTTCATGTGAATCTAATTTTAAATACAAAAATTGTCACGGAAAGAATGATTAAATTCAAAATTAAAGAAGTGCAAACTAAATAATAGGAAGCACTTTTTTACTAAAAAACACTTTCCTTTTATATTTAAAATATATATTTTCTTATGTTACACCCAACTAACAAATGTGATATAACGTATGTTGAAGGAAACATAAAGTTATGAGTGAAAAACCAAATGTTAAATTTAATTAAAGCTAATAATGGTCTAATTACTTCAAAAGAAATTTCAAGGCATGATATTAACAGAATATTTTTAACCAGCTTAGTTAAATCAGAAAAAATTGAAAAAAGAACTAGAAATATATTGTGGAATATCAAATACAAATATTTCGCTTATAGAAGAAGTAAATAAACTAAAATGGGTTCCCATTGATGGTAATTTCTTTGTTACGAACAAATACGCTGGTGAAGGGAATATTGGTCATATAATTGAAGAAATAAAAATAGACTTAAATTTAAAACTTAAGTAAAGGAAAAATAATAATGAGTAAAGTAGTAAAAGAAAAATTAAAAATTTCTGATTATGTTTTTGAGATGGATGGTAAAGACATTGGTAATGCCCAAATTACTTATTACTATGACTGTATGGAAAGCATTAAACTTAATAATGGTAAAGAAGTAAAAAAAAAGTATATTCCCTTAATCTCTTTAGAAATAGCAGGAATTTACAATAATAAAAAAGCCTCACTAAATTTTATGCTTCAGTTAGATTTAGAAATGTTGAATAAATTTAGTCCCAATAAAATAGAAGATATTACAAAATATTTATTAGATGGTGAGGCCTTCATTAAAAGGCCCGATGCAGATAATAATAAGTTTTTAAATATGTACTTGCCTACAAATCAAATAGAAGATATGTTTCATCAAATCACAAGACTTTACGTTTCAAAATTAGCTGATAATAAATTTATTTTTAAATTAGCTATTCCAACGGAAAAAACATTTACCTATTTTAAAGTGAATTTTAAAAAATAAAAAGTTTACCAAATAACAAGTAAACTTTTTTAATATAACTAATTTTGAGCTTGAACAGCTGTAATAGCTACAACTCCAACAATATCATCAACACTACAGCCCCGAGATAAATCGTTAACCGGCGCCGCAATGCCTTGTGTAACTGGACCATAAGCTTCCGCTTTTGCTAGTCTTTGAACAAGCTTATAACCTATATTACCGGCATCTAAATCAGGGAAAATAAGTACATTGGCCCGTCCAGCAACATTACTACCTGGAGCTTTTGATTCAGCTACCTTTGGAACAATTGCAGCATCTAATTGTAATTCCCCATCGATTTTATATTGTGGATAATTCTCTTTAGCTATTTTTACAGCTTTAACTACCTTATCTACATCAGGGTGAGACGCACTACCTTTAGTTGAATGTGAAAGCATCGCCACAATTGGTTCATCGCCGACTAAAAGCTCAAAAGAATCTGCACTAGAAGCAGCAATCGCAGCTAATTCTTCAGAACTAGGATTTTGTACTAAACCGGAATCAGCGAAAATAAATACTCCGTTATCTCCATATTGACAGTTAGGAACAATCATTAAGAAAAATGCTGAAACAAGCATAGTCCCCGGCTTAGTCTTAATAATCTGTAAAGCCGGCCTCAAAGTGTTTGCTGTTGAATGACACGCCCCACTTACAACACCATCAGCATGCCCTGTTTTAACGAGCATACAAGCAAAATAAGCATAATCACTAAGCATTAACTTTCGTGCCTCATCATAAGTTAAACCCTTATTTTTTCTAATCTCTACAAGTTCTTGAATTAAATCCTCTGTCATTGAAGAAGTAAAAGGATCTATAATTGTTGCTTGACTTATATCTAATCCCTTACTATTTTCTAAAATCTCATCTTTTTTACCAATTAAAATAATATTGGCAATTCCTTCATTTAAAATTTTTTCTGTAGCCTCCAAAACACGTTTGTCCATCGTTTCTGGTAAGACAATTGTCTTCTTATTTTTTTTGGCTCTTTCTTTTATTGTATTTATAAATGACATTTAACCATCCTTTCTAAAATTAATATATCCTACCATTAACATTATAACAGACAAGCAATGAAAATAAAATAAGCAAATCCGTATATCGGACAAACCTTTACAAAAGAAAATAAATACCATTGCTTGATTTAAAAAAATAAAGTATAATAAAATAAATATTGAAAGAAGGAATGTTTATGGATAAAACCCAAATAATCTATGAAAAAGTAATGGCCTTTAAAAAAAGATACCCTGGAACCATAGCTTGGAGATTAAAAGCTCACTGTAAAGTAGCTGCCGATCACATCAATAATGACGAAGAAATATTATATGCTTTTGCCGCTCAAAAAAGTTATAGTTTTTTAAACATTATCTCAACATTTGTTGTTGTCGTTACAGATAAAAGAATACTTCTCGCTCAAAAAAGATTATTCTTTGGCTATTTCTACTATAGTATAACTCCAGATATGTTTAATGATTTGACCATTAAAATGGGCATAATTTGGGGAATGGCCATCATCGATACAGTAAAAGAAACTGTTTATTTATCAAACCTCTCAAGTGGTGCCCTTCAAGAAGTTGAAACAGTCATCTCTAAATATATGATGCAAGAAAAAAGACAGTATGAACAAGAAGTAACCCCAGAAGAAAGAAGTAGATTACAAGCTGAGCTTAGAGACATGTCTAAACATGGAGAATAAGCTCTTTTTCGTTCTTGAAAAAAACATATAGATTATATATAATTTATATAGGAGGATGCTTTATGAAGTTCTTATTTAAAACCTTAATAATTCTAATTGCTATATATTTAGGCTTAAATGGGCTATTTTATATCTTTAATGATGGTCATGAAATAACCTATAATGTCGGAAATTTTAATGTTTCAGAAACTTTGAAAACCAAAGATAACAATTATTATTTTGAACTTAAAAATGGCAAAATAAAATTAAACTTTCAAATATTTGAAAATTATCATAAATCATCTAAAGTAATAACCAAAATATTACACAAAAAAATAGATGGTTATGAATGTATCTTGCCAATCTTTAAAAATGGTGAGATTTACACAGACGTAATGTGTTTAAAAAATAATACCATCACTTATGCTCATAATTTAAAAAATAAAAGCATTCGAAATTATGTTAAAACATTAAAAAAACAAGGATATGATAGTCAGAAATATCGCGATAAAGGTGAAAAAACAAACCTTTCAAATACCCTTACTATATATGAAAATAATCTATTAGAAAACAATTACGTCGCTATGGAAAATTATAAAGGTCTTGAACTTTTAAGCAAAGGAGCTAAAACCGTAAATATTTTTGAAAATGATGTTTATACAAAACCTATTAGTATTTTCACTGATAAATATTACGTTGTTGCCGATTATACTGACGAATACACTTTCCAAAAATTTTATGTTGTAAACATTATAAATGGTGACACTAAAGAAATCCGTAGTTATGATGAAATATCATTTGATTCATACATTATGGGAGCCGTCGATGGTGAAATATATCTCTTTGACAAAGATGCTCAAATAGAATATAAAATTAACCTTGAAAGAGAAACGGTTGAACAATTTGCCGATAAAGACAACCTAAAAACATATAATGGCAAATGGACAAAAATAACCTTAATGGAAGCCTTAGATGGTACTTACTTCGATAATTATCATACCAACAAAATAAAAGGTTATACCAAAGCGGTAAAACCAAATGATTATTACTATTACATTTATAATCAAGATGGCGATGTATACCATGTATATCGTGCTGATGTTCAAAACCCTAAAATAAAAACATACCTCTTTGATACAACTAATCTAAACAGCATAATCTATCAAAAAGATGTTATTTATTATCAATATCAAAATAGTTACTATTACTATAATGAAAATGGTCAAAGAAAAATAATTGATAATACGGAACTAGAATTTAACAGCGATATAACCTTAGGTGCATATGTAAAATAAAGGATTTTCTCCTTTATTTTTTTCGGTAAAATTTAACGTTCGGGAAAGCTTTTAATAGACGTTTAAAGTCACTTGATTTATTGCTTAAAACTTTCTTTACCCTTTTAGTAATCTCGGCCGTATAATCTTGCTGCATAGCTTCAGCCGACAATTTTAAGTTCTTAATAATGCCTGTCGAAATAATAATATCGGCAATAAGTACCATAAATAAAATCATGCTAAGTGCATAAAGCATCGTTGGGTCAATTTCTGTTACTAAATTAAATAGCCAAGGGCTTATATATTTTACGACAAATAATCCACCAAATCCAAATAGTAAAACTGAACCAAGCCAAATTCTTCCATTGACATTAAAAGGCAAGTGTGAATAATCCCACCACCTCGCTTTGAATATCTTTTCCATTATATAATTAACGGCATATTCTAAGATTGCACCAATAGTTCCTGAAAAAATAATTAACCTTAAAATACTTTGATCTTTTACAAGTATAGTAATTAAAACACATCCAGCTCCCCATATAGGAATAACTGGGCCAATTAAAAAACCTCTATTTACAAATTTATGAGTATTTACAAAAGTTATAAAAACTTCAAAAATCCATCCGATAAACGAGTAAATAATAAATACTAAAAACCAAGTTGTAATATGATAAAAAAAGTCAGGCATTATCATTTCTCCTTCAAAATAATTGTAACTTATCCACCGCACTTTGTCTAGTGAAAATTGTTAATTTGAATATATTGTAGTATAATCAATTTAGGTGATTAATATGAGTAAATTCGCTCTAGTTTTGTCGGGTGGCGGTTCAAAGGGAGCCTACGAAATCGGCGTTTACATGGCCCTTATAAAAATGCATAAAAAAATCGATATTGTTACAGGAACGTCCATTGGTGCCGTTAATGGCCTATTTATTGTTCAAAATGATTTGCGACACGCTTTAAAGCTGTGGAAAAAAATGAACTTTTCCGCAATCTATAGTGAAAATGATTTTCCCATAGATAAAAATCTTAAATTGCCGGAAATCTACATGACTCATTTAAAAAACTTTATAAATGAAGGTGGAACTGACCCATCTAAATTATCTAGTATCTTTGATAAATACTTTAAACCTAAAAGCTTTTTTAATTCGCCAATAGATTATGGCCTTGTCACCTATAACTTAACGAAAAATAAGCCAGTCTTAAAAACTAAAAAAGATTTAACCAAAGATAACATTAAAGATTACGTTATCGCCTCTGCCTCATGTTATCCAGCATTTAAGCCTCATGTAATTGATGATGAGCTTTATATAGACGGTGGATACTATGACAACATACCGATAAATTTAGCAATTAAAATGGGAGCAGATGAAATTATCGCTGTTGACCTTCGTGCCTTAGGACTTAAGAAAAAACTCATTGATAAAGGAGTGTCTGTTACCTATATCGCCCCACGTAATTACATTCCTTCCTTTTTAATCTTTGATAGTATAGAGGCTCGTCAAACTATAAAATTAGGATTCAACGATACGCTAAAAACATTTGATAAATTAGATGGTGAGAGACTTACCTTTAAAAAAGGCCATCTCGTAAAAAACTATCAAAAGTACGGAGAACGATTTAAAGAAAATCTTCATAATTTTTTTGATAATTCTCAAAGTGAAGTTTTAAAAAAACTATTTAAAACGGACATTTTTCAAAATATTTTAAAAGACAAAACCTCATATAAAAACTTTAATAATATCGTTGAAAAATCAGGAATATTTCTAGGATTTGACGAAAGCGTCATTTACCGTATAAATAGTTATAATAAAGGTCTTTTAACTAGTCTATCTTCTGTTGATAAAATAGACGTCAATAAAATTTTGAGTAAAATTAAAGACAAACAAATAGATAATCTTATCGACCGCCGGCAAATAGTCAAATATTTTTATGATAATTTAAAAAATTCAACTAAAATAACTAAATATATCCCTCTATTTACAAATGAGTTCCTAGTTGCACTTTATATAGCAACAATTAAAGGAAAACACAGTAACTATTAAAAAAGAAAGCCAAAGCTTTCTTTTTTAAACACCTTCAACGATAGTATCTTGTAAACATCTTAAACTACATACACAGTTTAAATTCATTGTGAAGAACGAATTAGTTGAAACATATGGCCTAGTAGCCGCTGTTGTCGGATCTGTATTATCAGCTAAAACTCTGAACGTTGCACAGTTGTCATCGACTTTTTCTACTCTAAATACACTAGAACAAGTAACCCCTGGAGTTGTACAGTCGACATTTTCTTTAGTCGTTGGCATTGTCCAAGGAGTTCCATTACCTGCACAAGTATAAAGCATAATTGGTCTTGTATTAAGTCCAAGAGAAGTAACAGTGTTTCCTAAAAAACCACGGTCACAAGTATCTAGACATTCAGAAGGACATTCTGCATTGCATTGTAAAATATTGATAACCTTTAGAATATCAGAAATACATCTACTATCGCCAGCATTGTTATTGCACATTATAATCCACCCTTTCTTTTCAATATAACATATTCTAAAAAAACTAAAAGGTGTAAATAAAAAGCCTAATTATATAGGCAATTAGTAATGGATAAAACATAAAATCATAAAATTAAAATAGGTGGTTTCTATGAAAAATATAATCAATTATTTTTATAATATGTATCCAAATCAAATCCATCAAACCGCAAATTACTATTACTTTACCTTAGATGGAGCAACATATGTTTTTTTTAAATGTCCCTATGAAGAAAAAGAAATTACTGATATTTATAGACTTCATTTAACCATTTTAGCCCGTAATCTCTACGTTCATCAAATAATACCTAATCGTCATAATGAACTATTAACCAAAGTCAAAAACGATTCATATATATTGCTAAGAAAAACATATGAACCATCTAAAATTGAAATCACTGATATCATCAACTTTTCTGAAATAAATATAAACCAATATTCAAATGGCTCCAACTGGGCAAAACTTTGGTCTCAAAAAAACGATTATCTCGAATATCAAACTAGCATGTTAGGCCTTAAATATCCTCTTATTAGAGAAAGCTTTAGTTATTATTTAGGTCTTGCCGAAACTGCTATTGAACTAGTGAATGCTCAAGAAAAAACGAGTGTTAAACTATCATATTCTCATCGTCGTCTTAACCTGTCAAATTTAAATTTTAACTTTCATAATCCGTTAAACCTTAAAATTGATTTAAAAGTAAGAGATGCAGCCGAATATTTTAAAGAAAAATTTTTTGAGGGAAAAGCAATCGATACAGAATTATCATTTTATTTTCAAACAGTTAAATTAAGTACATATGAATATATAATGTTTTTAGCTCGTCTTATTTACCCAACATACTACTTTGACATGTATGAACAAATCATAAGCGGAAAAGTAAAAGAGCAAGAATTAAATAAAATAATAGCTAAAAACCAAGAATTTGAAAATCAAATAAAAAAGATTTATAACTATTATAAATCCTTTCTACACTTAACCCCGATTGAATGGTTAGAAAATTAATTAATACTTATAACCTCTTTCACTGAAGGAACTTCCTCTTTAAGTGCTGTTTCAATTCCGTCTTTTAAAGTATAATCGATAAGACCACACCCTACACAAGCTCCAAGCATTTTTATATAGACAATTCCATCTTCGAACTTAACGAAACTAAGATCGCCACCTTCACTTAATAAAAAAGGTCTTAATTTATTTAAAATATCTTTGATTTTTTCTTCATCAGTCATTTAAATCACCAAAAAAATTATATCATAAATTTAAAATATCGTAAATCTTTTTAAATATTTTGTGTTATAATGGTTTTGGGGTGGAAATATGGCCAAATATGAAAAAGGAAAAATAGTTAAAGGAATTGTTACCGGTATTGAACCATATGGAGCCTTTGTTTCATTTGATGAATATTATAATGGCCTCATTCATATTTCCGAAATATCAAATGGCTTTGTCAAAGATGTTCATAATTTTTTAAATGTTGGTGACCATATATATACTGAAATTTTAGAAGTCGATGATGAAGAATACCATCTTAAATTAAGCATTCGCAATATTAACTATAAAATTAATGGCAAACCTAAAAGAAGAAAAATAATTGAAACCCCTCATGGATTTTCCACTTTAAAGTATAAATTACCATATTGGGTAAATAATAAACTTAAAATTGCAAAAAATAGAGCAAATAGTATTGACAAACGCTAATTATAATGCTATCATTAATCATGTCTACTGAAGATTTATGGGCGATTAGCTCAGTTGGTTAGAGCACCTGCCTTACAAGCAGGGGGTCATAGGTTCGAGTCCTATATCGCCCACCATTTTTTTTGCCGGAATAGCTCAATCGGTAGAGCAACTGACTTGTAATCAGTAGGTTGTGGGTTCAATTCCTATTTCCGGCACCATTTAATGAAGAGGATAGGTGAGTGGTGGTTCAATTCCACCCCTCTTCACCAATCCATTGCCTCGTGGCCAAGCGGTAAGGCATCACACTCTGAATGTGACATTCGCTAGTTCGAATCTAGCCGAGGCAACCACTTTTTTGAATTATAGCCTATACCATAATAACTATGGAGGGATAGCGAAGTGGCCAAACGCGGCAGACTGTAAATCTGTTCCTTCGGGTTCGATGGTTCGAATCCATCTCCCTCCACCATTGCTTGCCTCGTAGCCAAGCGGTAAGGCACCACACTTTGACTGTGGCATTCGCTAGTTCGAATCTAGCCGAGGCAACCATCATGATCCGTTAGCTCAGTCGGTAGAGCATTTGACTTTTAATCAAAGGGTCTCGGGTTCGAATCCCGAACGGGTCACCACTTTAGATAACTAAAAAGCCTTATTTTTAAAGGCTTTTTTCATATTTTAATAAATTTTGTAAAACACAAACAATTGTTTTGAAATCGTATGAATGTGAGACCGTTGGCAACAGGTTGGCAACAGGTTGGCAACACTTTATTTCAGTTTGTTTATTGCCTCAACCTTTTGCTTAGATGTTATCTTTATATAGTGCTTTTCAGTTATGTCACTAATGTCATGACCTAGTATTAACTTATAAATTAAAGGTTCGATTCCAGCGTTGTATAAATTAGTTGCTGCCGTCGAACGACAATCGTAAGGTGTATGATCTAAATTAAGATTTTGCATTACATCTTTAAATAAATCTAGGTAATGTCTATAAAAAATAGGTTTACCGTTTTCTTTTGTAATTAAATATTCCTTTTCTGGATTATATCTATTCTTTATTAAATATAAAATTTTATCATGTATAGGTATCTCTCTATCTATACCAGCGTTGGTCTTTATACCGCCTATCATGATTTGATTTTTTAAATCTACATTAGAGTTTTTCATCTCAAGAAGCTCAGTAGGCCTCATACCAGTATAAAGATTTATTAAAATTATATCCATTATACCGTGTGGGTCTACGTCTTTGTTTCCTAAGTTTTTCCACAGAAAATCAATTTCTTCATCTGTAAATATTTTATGCTTTGTAGATTTATCTGTGTCACCAACTTCAAGCCTATCTATTATATCTTTATCTAACTTTATGCCTAAATAATTTGCATGTTCAAATAGTTGTCCACCTAAAAGTTTAATATATTTTCTAGTAGTATATCCTTTATCGCAGTCATCAATTATATTTTGAAAATCTGCACTGCATAAATCTGATAAAAATTTATTATGTAAAGGTTTACATTGATTATTATATACAGAATCATAGTTCGCAGCATAAGCAACTCTTTGATTTTTCTTTAACTTTCCTTTTTCTTTTAAATCCTTAAATCTTTTCTTTTTGTATTCTGACTATAAAGTAAACAAATCGCTAAATCGTAAAGTGCCTTCTTTCTCTTGTGACTTTTTATGATATTTAAGCAAAGTTTCATAAGCCTCATAATAATCATCTGTATATCCTAAAATTGTTCTTATTTCTTTTGCGTTATCATCATAAGTAGCTGGAGCTCTCATCATGAAAGGTCTTCGTCTGCCTTCTCCTAAAAAAGATATTGATCCAAATTTGTTTGGCATTTTTAATCTTTTGGGATTTTTAATTTTTTTCACTTTTTATCAACTCCTTGTAAATTTTACGTAAAAATGTTACAATTAGAGTACATAAAAGGACTTACCATTATTGGCAATTTCTTTTGTGTACAACGCGTTCTTGATAGCTAACCTTGGCGGGGAGCTATCTTTTTTAATCTTTTTTAATAAATTTTATTAAACTTTAATAAACCATTATATTTATTAATGCTTACATATTTTTATTTATTTTTCATATAATA
>CALVRJ010000041.1 GCA_944358545.1 uncultured Bacilli bacterium
TGCTTTAAATAACTTATCTGTAATGAGAGGATAAAACTTTTTAATTGTACCTATGATATCACCTTCCTTTCTTTTTTTGATGAAGTCCTTTTTTATCCTTCTATTATATATATACGGCGTGCATAACCCTATTTCCTTTTTATTTTGAATTTTTTTCTTAAAAATATAAAAAGCCCTATGAATTTTCATAAAGCATTATTTTTAACTTTAAATCGTCATTTTCTTTTTCGTATATAGCTAGTTCATTTCCTTCTTCATCTAGAAATAAGACTTTATTGGGGTATAGTCCTTTTATTTTAGAACCGTTTATAACTTGTTTTTTTAAATCACCTTCGGCAATTATTTGCGGGATATTTAAAATATCTTTTATTTTTAAAACTTTAAAATTACCTTCTTCAATATCTTTTAGAGTATAAGTTTTTTCTATAGCGAATATTCCTTGTTTGGTTCTCGTTAAATTACTCATGGTTCCGATTGCCCCCAAAGAAGATAAGATATCTCTGATTAAACTTCTAATATATGTTCCTTTAGATACTCTTGTTTTAAAAGTAAATTTATCGTTAGCAAATGACAGTAATTCATTTTGGTAAATAGTTACTTCTTTTTTGGGTAAAGTTATAGATTTTCCTTCTCTTGCATATTCATATAATTTTTTTCCATTTACTTTAACAGCTGAATATTTAGGAACTTCTTGCATATATGTTTTTTCAAATTTTTTTAAAGTTTTAATTAATTCTTCTTTAGTTACGGGAGAATTTTTTTTATTCAAAATGTTTCCAGTTATATCTAGGGTATCGGTTTCTAGTCCTAAGGTTACTTCGGCGATATATTCTTTTTCATGACTTGTAAGAATTTCGTTTAGTTTGGTATATCTACCATAACATATTACTAAAACACCGGTGGCTAGAGGATCTAAGGTTCCATTATGCCCTACTTTTTTAGTATTTAAAATTTTACTTATCTTATTGACGACATCTCTACTTGTTAAATTTTGAGGTTTATTAATAACGATAATTCCACTATTTGGTAATTTCAAAGGTTGTTCCTTCTCTCGTATCTTTAATTATGACGTTTTTAGATAAAAGTTCATTTCTTATTTGATCGGCTTTTTGATAATCTTTGTTTTGTTTAGCTATGTTTCTTTCTTTTATTTTTTCATTTATATATTTTTCAAAATCTTTATCAATTTCTTCGTCTTTAAGCAAATCTAAGGAAAGGACTTGGTCGAAATCTTCAATTAGATATAGTTTAGTATTATTGTTTGTTTCATCTTTTAAAACGTCATAAAGGGTTGTTAACATTAGAGATGTATTCATATCATTTTTAAAGGCTTCTTTGAATTTTTCTTGGTATTTTGTGATAACTTTTGAATCTAAATCGCCTTCTTTATTTTCTTTAAGTTTTTTTATTCTTCTTTTTAATTTATTGTAGGCACTTGTTGCTGTATCTAAACCTTCTAAACTATATACTAAGGTTTTACGATAATGAGATTGCAGGCAGAAAAATCTATAGACAATCGGGGCGTATCCTTTATCGATTAAGCTTCTTAAGTCTTTAGATGTTCCTTTTGATTTACTCATTTTACCTGATTTATCGTTTAAAAACTCCATATGAACCCAATAATTACACCACTTATGTCCTAAGTAACACTCGGACTGAGCAATTTCATTAGTATGATGAGGAAAGATATTGTCGATACCGCCACAGTGAATATCTAGGTGTTCTCCTAGATAGGTTAAAGCAATGGCTGAACATTCAATATGCCAACCAGGATAACCTACTCCCCAAGGGCTTTCCCATTTTAATTCTTGGTCATTAAATTTAGAATCAGTAAACCAGAGACCAAAATCGAATGGATTTTTCTTGTTTTTATCGATGCTTACATCTTCTCTTACAGCTAGCATTAACTCATCTTTATTACGTCCAGATAGTTTGTAATAATCTTGGTATTTGGATGTGTCAAAGTAGACATTACCTCCGGCAATGTAAGCATAGCCTTCTTTTAGAAGTTTAGTAATCATTTCGATATATTTTGGAATGTTCTTAGTGGCCGGAGAGATAATTTCTGGCTTTTTAATGTTCAGTTTTGCCATATCTTCAAAGAAGGCATCAGTATAAAATTTAGCAATATCTAAAACAGATTTTTTTTCTTTTTTAGCCGCACTTACCATTTTATCTTCACCGGTGTCACTATCGCCGGCTAAATGACCAACATCAGTTATGTTCATACATCTTTTAACGTTATAGCCAAGATATTTTAAACCTTTTTCTAAAATATCTTCAGAAATATAGGTGCGCAAGTTACCAATATGGGCATAGTAATAAACTGTTGGCCCACAGGTATACATGGTTACTTCGTTTTTATTATAAGGTATAAAATCTTCTACTTTTTTTGTTAAGGTATTATATATACGCATGTTACTCATTTTCATCACCTATTTCATTATAACATAATTAATTAAAGAAAATGAATAAATAAGTTTTTCTTTATATTTTTTTGTTTGATGTAAATTTGACATAATTAAAAAAACTATTATAATATATTCTCAATGGAGGGGATTTTATGAAACAAAGTGTTTTTGATGTTGTAAACGGTATGGTTAGTGGGAATAATTATACTGGTTCAAAAATTATTAAATATTTAGCAGAAAAATATCCTGACAAGATTGTCGATTATGGAGCAGTTATGTGTTTGTATGGACTTTGCGGAGATAAATTAGAGAATTTTTTTATCAAATATTGTCAAATGAAAATGAGTGCTTTAGTTACAACATTGGATACTTGCCTTAAGGCTTTAGATAATCAAAAAGAAAAGGTTTTAAAATAGTTATGGAAAAGGCAGAACTTTTATATGATTATATTAAAGCGTTTGACTTAAACAAAAGAGAGCTAACGCTTATGGATAAAATATGTTTTTCACAGTGGTACCATGATAATATAGGTAGTGAGGATATTATCGATGTTTTATATTCGGTATATGATTTGAAAATGGCAAAGTCCAAGAAAAAGCAGTTTGTTAAATTTGTTTTAAATTCAAATAATAGATTTATAAATTCATATTATAAATATCATATTACCAAAACGCTTAATAATATTACTAAGGAACAATTAAAAGTTTATTTGATTGGAAAAATAAATAAATATAACTGGCTTAGCGAATACGATTTAAAAAAGTCTTTTAGAAAAGGAAGCGTTCGATTTGCTTATAGGCTTAAAAATGGAGAAAAATTTGTAGTTGATAAAAAAGTTGCTTCAACAGTAAAAGGAATTATTTTAAATAATGGTTTATTTCCTAGTGTAATTACTGTTGAAAGTGGCTTTAGAACTTTTGGCGAAAATGGAAATTTAGACGAATATATTGAAAATATTTTAGATAACTTAAAAAGCAATCAAAAAGTTTTAACTAAATGATTGCTTTTTTAATTTTTTAGTGATTTTAATCTTTGACTAATTTGTAATTTTAAATCAATGGGAGCGTTGTCCATTTCGTTTAAAACGATTAGGGCATCTTGCAATTTTGTTTTTAGAGGTGTTTCGTCTTTGATTTTTTCTATTTCTTTTTCCATATCGAAATTGGAACTTGGATTTTGTTTTATATATTCTTCGATATAATCTTTGATATCTTTTAAAATGTATTCTTTTAAATCGTAAGTGTCCATTTCCCGAACTCCAAAATAACCACTAATCATATACCTGTATGTGTTTTCAATGTTCATATGTATCACCTATATTTGAAAAGTTTTACTTTAATTTCTAGAATGGTGCAGGCAGAGGGAGTCGAACCCTCATGTTTATTCAACACTAGAACCTGAATCTAGCGCGTCTACCAATTCCGCCATGTCTGCAAAGAAAAAAGTCTTGATTAACAAGACTTTGAATTTCTTAATGGTGCGGGTGAAGGGACTTGAACCCCCACGCCGTGAGGCACTAGATCCTAAGTCTAGCGCGTCTACCAATTTCGCCACACCCGCATGAGTGGTGGACCCTAATGGACTTGAACCATTGACCGCCCGGTTATGAGCCGGATGCTCTAACCAACTGAGCTAAGGGTCCAACTTTTTTTGACTACTTATATATAATACCATATTGTTTTATTTTATGCAATAAGTTTTATAAAAATAGTCAAAATTTAATTTTCTTTGTTAATCATATTAAGAAGATTTATTTTAAATATATCTTTGTCTGCGTGTTCTTTAGAAACCATAACACCTTTATAAGTAACCAATTCTGATTGATGCCCTTCGCTTAAAATTTCTCTTGGAGTTAAGTCGGTTAAGGTTATTGTTTTTTTGTTTTCATCAACAACATAGTGGAGTTTTACTTCACCATGAACTTTGGCAAATAAAGCATCTGTTGGAAGATTAACTTCATATTCATGAACGCCATTATTTTCTGAAACTTCTTTACCTAACAGTTCTCCTGATTTTAGGCTTGGGTAGTATTCAAAATAAAGCTTCTTGTAGGCTAACATGTTATATTTTTTTAATGCACTTTCAAGTTTTTTAAATTCGTTTTCGTTTTCGTACAAAAACATGTATTTTTCAACCATAGCTATATTCCTTTCTACTATCCTATTTTGTCCTATTTTAATAATATCATAAAGCCAAAAATAAAGCAAACAATCGCTTTATTTTCGAACAAATTTGACATGTGCTTGGCATCAAAAACTAGGTTTCCCTAGTTTATTCGCGTTTACCAGTTAAAGTGTAACCTTGGTCTAAAAGGCTTTGGTCGTCACATGATGACCATTTTGTATCTTGGGTACCACTATTTTGCGTTTTGGTACGATATCTATAATATGTTACGTTTTTATATACTGGATTTTCAGTGTATGTCGTAGTAGTTTTAGTGCATTTTAACGAATGGTCATAGGTACCGGCATTATCAAATCCAGTTGCACAAACATATACTACTTTTTGACCATTAATCACGTATTTAGTCGCATTACGTTCTTCAACGTGATAACTTGGAATTTTATTAACTCCTGTCTTGATTTTTTCAGTTTTAGTTTGAACTTGACGGTCAGAAGTTTCCGTTACTTTTTTTGTACTCCAACTTGACCAATCACCATAGGACCAAGTTCCGTCAAGATTTTTTACGAATTCGCACCTTGCGGTGCTGGTACTGGGAAAGGATGTTCCATCTAATCCCATATGCGAAACGATATAGTCTTCTTCACCACCACAAGATAAGTTAACTTTCATTGTATATTCGTCTTCTTCTTTGGTAACTTCAACATATGATTTTTTAGAGTTACAAGATTTACCATCAGCATCTTTTAATCTAACAAGCATTTTATTATCAAGCATCTCTCCTAAGGTCATAGATACTTTATCACCGGTGTTTTCCGGAAGCCTAGAAGACGTGTAATAACCACTGGCAACTGTAGCCATAGTTAATAAGTTATTATTAAAATTAGCTACTGTTTGATCTTCGCCTAAACGACTATCAACATAATTAGTTAAGAATCCTCTAGTTGGGAAAAGCATCATCAAAACAAATATAAGTAAGATGACTAAGATAACTTTAAAGATTAAGCTTTTGAAAGAAACAGTTTTTTCGCCTTCATCATTATACATATTTCTTCATCCCCCTAAATATGGCTATTATAATAACACAATAGGAATGGTTTGTCAAACATGATTACTTAATATTTTTGAGTTTAACAAGTGTACATCCTTGATTAAAATAGTCTATTTTGAATTCTTCGACATTTTTATTTTTTGATAATGTTTCATGAGCTGTCTTTCTAATGATACCTGTCCCTACTCCGTGAATGATAACAATTATTGGGTTACCCATTTTAAGATTATCATTTACGAAGTCATTAATAGCTACTCTGGCACTATCACGATCGTATCCGTGCAAATCTATTTTAGGAAGGTTTGCGGTAAATATTACTTCATCTAAACTCATTTTTGAAGTTCGGCTTTAGCAGCTGAGAGAATAGCTATTGGGACGCGATACGGAGAACAAGAAACATAATCTAAGCCTAATTTATTAAAGAATTTGATACTTTCCTCGTCACCACCGTGTTCGCCACAAACGCCAAGTTCTATATTTGGGTTTGATTTTTTAGATAATATTTTAGTAACTTCGATTAATTTACCAACACCATTTTTATCAATAGTTTTAAATGGATCAAAATCTAATATTCCTTTTTTATAATAATCTGGAAGAAAACTTGCAGAATCATCTCTAGAGAAGCCAAAAGTCATTTGCGTTAAATCGTTTGTTCCAAAGCTAAAGAAATCAGCTTCTTTGGCAATTTCACTAGATAGGATTGTGCTTCGTGGTACTTCAATCATCGTTCCTATTTTATATTTTATTTCACCATTTGGAATTATTTCAATGGCTGTTTTTTCAATTATATCTTTTAAATATTTTAGTTCTTTAGAATCACCGATTAGTGGAAGCATAATTTCTGGCTTAACTTCAATTCCTTCGTTTTTAACGGTTTTGGCAGCCGTTAAAACAGCTTTTGTTTGCATAACTGCAAGACCCGGATAGGTTATATCTAACCGACAACCTCGAAGTCCCATCATCGGATTAAATTGTTTTAATGATTCTATTTTTTCTTTTAATGATTTAATTGTGACATTTAAACTACTAGCAAGATGTTTGATATCTTCTTCTTTTTTAGGTAAAAATTCATGAAGTGGCGGATCTAAATATCTGATTGTTAAAATTTTACCGTTTGCTGCTCTAAATAATTCTTCAAAGTCATTTGTCTGAATCGGCAAAAGTTCATCTAAGGCTTTTTGTTTTTCTTCTTCAGTTTCAGCTAAAATCATTTTTCTAATGGCAAATATTTTATGTTCTTCGAAGAACATGTGTTCAGTTCGGCAAAGGCCTATTCCTTCAGCGCCAAAATTAAAGGCGACGGTAGCATCTTTGGCCGTGTCGGCATTTGCTCTGACTCCTAGTTTTTTTATTTCTTTAGCCCAGTTTAATAAGGTCTCAAAGTTACCACTAATTACAGGATCTGTTGTTGGAAGGACTCCTTCATAAACATTTCCGGTACTACCGTCTAAAGAAATATAATCACCTTCAGTCAAAGTTATACTACCTACGGTTAAAGTTTTTTTATCGGCATTAACGGTAATATCACTGCAGCCACTTACACAACAACGGCCTAAGCCTCTAGCCACGACGGCAGCATGTGAGGTCATTCCGCCACGAACTGTAAGAAGGCCAACAGCGTACTTCATACTTTCAATGTCTTCTGGTGATGTTTCTTCTCTGACAAGGATGACATTATTATCTTTATAATTTTTGAGAATATCGGCTTCAGTAAAGTATATTTTACCACTGACGGCACCAGGAGAAGCTGGAAGTCCTTTGGCAATTGGTTTTTCCTCTTTTAAAGCTTTTTCTTCAAATGTTTTATGCATCAGATTATCTAAGTCAGATGTGGTTACTCTAAGTAATGCATCTTCTTTAGTTATTAGGCCACTTTTAGCCATATCAACGGCAATATTTAAATTAGCTTGTGAGGTTCGTTTGCCATTTCTTGTTTGTAACATATATAGTTTACCTTTTTCAACGGTGAATTCCATATCTTGCATATCTTTGTAATGATATTCTAATAGTTTGGAAATATCTTTTAATTCTTTATATATATGAGGGGAATTTCTTTCTAAGACTTCAACAGGTTTAGGGGTTCTGACGCCGGCAACGATGTCTTCACCTTGGGCTTTTTCTAAGAATTCTCCGTATAATTCATCTTCACCGGTTGAAGGGTTACGGGAAAAGGCAACTCCGGTTAGGGAATCTTCAGAAAGGTTTCCGTAAACCATCATTTGAACGTTTACAGCAGTCCCTAAGTCATTACTGATATTGTTTATTTCCCGATAAACTTTAGCTCTTTTATTATTCCAAGATTTAAAAACGGCACCTATAGCTTCTAAAAGTTGTGTTCTTGGTTCTTCTGGAAAGTCTTCACCAACTATTTCTTTATAGACATCTTTAGATTCCATAGCTATGTTATACATGTCTTCAGCGGTTAATTCTAAATCTGTTTTAGCGTTTCGGTTAGTTTTATATTTTTCCATTATTTCTTCGAATTTGTCTTTATCTTTGCCTTTGACAACATCGGCAAACATCATAATTAAACGTCTATATGAATCATAAATAAATCTAATACTGTCTTCGTCTTTGGACAAAGATTTGGCAATTTTATCGTTAAGTCCTAAGTTTAAAATGGTATCCATCATTCCTGGCATACTTACAGGGGCGCCACTTCTAACAGATAAAAGTAACGGGTTTTCAGTATCACCTATTTTTTTATTTACTTCTGATTCTAATTTTTTTAAAGCTATAAGAATTTCAGTTTTGACGTCTTCGCTTAATGTTTCACCATCACTATAATATTGTTTGCAGGCTTCAGTTGTAACTGTAAATCCTAGAGGAACTGGAAGTCCCATATTACACATTTCCGCAAGGTTAGCTCCTTTGCCACCAAGTAAATCTCGCATATCTTTATTACCTTCATTAAATAAGTAAACGTATTTTTTCATTTATATGCCTCCTACTCTCTTTATTATTATATCAAATTCAGAATGTTTATTTTAGTTTTTTTGATTTTTTTACATTATTTAACGTTTATGTGCGCGAGGGTGAGCTCTTAAATAAACGTTTCTAAGTCTTTCGTTAGAGACATGAGTATATATTTGGGTTGTCGATAAGTTTTCATGACCTAAAAGTTCACTAACGCTTTTTAAATCAGCTCCTTCGTTTAACATGTGGGTGGCATATGTATGTCTTAGGGTGTGGGGGGTTACATGAACGGTTAAATGGGCTTTATGGGCACAGTCGTCAACAATTTTTCGGACTGTTCGTTCATTTAATTTTTCATGATGTTTATTGGTTAATAGATACTCCCCTTCGTGGTCTTTTAAATAAAGGTTTAAAAGTTCTTCGCACCTAGTTCCAAAATAAACGTATCTCTGTTTGTTTCCTTTGCCTAAGATTATGATTTTTTTATCTTGAAAATCAATATCTTCGAGTTTTATGTTAGTAAGTTCGCTTACCCTAACGCCACTAGAATACAGCATTTCTAAAATTAAGGCATCACGTTTACCATCTTTAGTTTTTAAATCAGGAATGTTTAAAAGTTTTTCGGTGTCTTCATAGTTTAGATAATTGGGCAAGCTTTTTTCAATTTTAGGATTACTGACTAAAGCTGCTGGGTTATCTTTAATTAATTTTTCTGAGTCTAAGTATTTAAAATAGCTTTTTAGGGAACTTACTTTTCTTGAGATACTTCTGCTTGAATATTTATTATCGACTAAAAATTTTAAATATTTACGGATTTGATTAAGATTAATTTCATTTGGATTATCAGTTTGAATGTAGGTTTTAAACTCTTCTAGGTCTATTTGGTAATTACTTACAGTGTAGTGAGAAAAGTGTTTTTCATATTCCAAATATTTTAAAAAATCATCTATGTATTTCATATGCCCTCCTATAATAATTATACCACTTAAAAAAGCAGTTTTCCTGCTTTTATTAATTATTGGTTATAAATTGTATATGGATTAGTTTCTTCTCCTGAACCACATAGCTTTATATTAGAGTCGAGATAGAAACTAATGGCTGCAGAAAATGCAGCTGTATATGGATGATATGGAGTAGCGTCATTTATTTCTCCTGCGAGTGAAACAGTAGACATGTTTGCCCCTACTTGAGCTCCTTTAGGATTTATTAAATACATATTACGATGGTTTTCGCTTTTCAAGTAGCTATTTAAATGACAATTAAATTCGTCCGAATCATATTCAGAGTAACCTTCAGGTGATGAAATACTGCAAGTGGTATTTTCGATGTTAGCCTTTAAGATATCAACTGGAGATAACAATCCGATTTTTCCGTTCCAAATATACTCACTTGCCGTATTATTCCATTTTTCTATAACATCATCTAGAAACATAGTTTCATCGTACCAAACAATTTGCCCGATATTAAAATTATGCATTACTATGTAGTTTTTGTCAGAATTTAAAGAATTATAATATTCATTATTTAAGTACTCATTTAAGGTTGAATCAAGTAATACTGTTCCTTTGAACATTCCCGAAGAAAATTCAAGTGGGTTTCCAACTAATTTATTTGTAGCTGCCCAAACATTACAACCAGAAGTCATTTGATTACAATAGGTGCCACCTGCTCCATTACTTGAATTATCTCTGTATCCTGCTTCATCAAAATTTTGTCCTAAAGCCCCTTCTTTATATATTTTTATAGTTCCGTCAGATTCTAGGGATACTATTCGCCAGAGTTCACCATTAAATTTTATATAATTGTTTGGGTTTTCTCCTTTATAAATATATCTATTTTCTTCAAAACTATCTTCATATAAGCCATCTCCAGAAGTTGTCAATTCTTTTATCAGTTTCTCTTTGGCTATTTCTGGATTACATTTTATATTTCCTTTGGCAGTTAATGTAATATTTGTACTAAAAGCAGCATAGCCACTTGTCATAATTAATAAGAATGTAAAAATGCTTATAATTAATATTTTTTTCTTTTGCTTTTCTTTTCTTTTTCTTATTTTTCTCATTTAAATCACCTATTTTTATGTACAATTTTATTGTACACACACCCCCCCTATAAAAATCAAGTTTTCAGGGGGTTTAAATTTTGTGTAAAAAATGAGTCATTTTATGATGTAGATTTTCGAATTATTTTACCCGCTTTTTATCGAATTATTTTACACTGATTTTCCTTTCAAATTTAGTTATTGCCATTACAATAAGCATACAAAGGTAACCTTTGTATGCTCGTTTTATCTTATTTTATA
>CALVRJ010000042.1 GCA_944358545.1 uncultured Bacilli bacterium
GTCTCCTGTAAATTACAGGTTACAATCCTCTAATTAGAAACTATTTATAAACTGTCC
This sequence comes from uncultured Bacilli bacterium, assembly GCA_944358545.1. Taxonomy (GTDB): domain Bacteria; phylum Bacillota_I; class Bacilli_A; order RF39; family UBA660; genus Coprosoma. The sequence continues at coordinate 58 of CALVRJ010000042.1, forward strand.
AACTTTTGGGGTTCAGTTCAAAATAGTCAGTCTATTTTATTTATAAAGTTCAAATCTTAAAAGCTCTAAATTATCGTTCATAATTGAAAAATAATCTTTATTCTCGCTTCTTTCATCTTCTGTTATATTAGCTAAAGTGTGCCATTTTTGAATAGTTAAATTATTATCTGTCGCTAACTTCTCAATACTATCACTTACATCTTCATTACTCTTAACATAAATATTTTTAATCTCTCCGCGATTTATCATTGAGCGAACCGTACTCAAAGTCTTTTGATAATCTTCACTGTCTTCATCTAAAACATAAACAGTTAAACCATATTTTTCTAAATATTTAAATAACTTATCCGAAGCCACAATAGCTTTACTTGTTCCGTTTTGAATCAAATCTTTAATTTCCGCATCTAAATTAGAAGCTTCAATATTAAGTTTATCAAAATTTTCACTAATCTGTTCATTCAAATAATAACTGTCTATATATTCACTAAAACCGGTCTTAATATTTTGTGCCATCATTAAGAAATTCGAAGGGTCAAGCCATAATTCCTCAATTCCGTCGTCATATTCCATTGATAAAGTCGTATCGATAATTTTTAAATCTTCATTATCTTTTCTCATTCTCGTAACATAATCTTTTTCATTACTAAGACCATTAAATATAAATAAATCTGCATTACTATAATCTTCTATCTGCTTATCTGTTAGCTTATAATCATTTATATTAACCCCATCCGGATAAATGCTCTTAACCTTACTATAATCGCCATATAGTCTTTTTGTAATATATTCAGTTGCATAATTAGTCGTATAAATTGTAATATCTTCCATACTATCTCGTTTAATACAACCTGTCGACATAAAAACTAAAGTTAAAACAAGTAAAATTCCAAATAATTTTTTCATCTTTTATCCTCCTTAATTACCGGGTCATATCCTTTACCACCAAGTGGATTGCACCGTAAAATTCTTTTTATTGCTAAAAAACTTCCTTTTAAAGGTCCGTAAATTTCAATGGCCTCAATCGCATAATTTGAACACGTCGGATAAAACCGGCAAAGTCCATGACTAGCTAAAGGCATATTCTGATAACCTTTAATTAATTTAATTAATAATTTTTTCATTTTTACCATCTCTTTCATTATACTAAAAAAGAGGGTAAAAGTAAATTGATAATATCTAATCATAAACCAGAAATCTTGCTTTCTTGTTTAAAATCAAATATAAGCTATGAAAAATAAAAAATATTTCCCAGCCAAATAAGAAATTCATCTATAAGACCTCTTTAAATTAAACCATGAAAACACTTCTAAAAGTAATATTTTTGTGCTATAATGTATTAGGCACTATCGCATTTTAGTACCGAAATTACATAAAGCCAAAGAAAGGAAGGTGAAGCCGGTCAAACCGGCGTGATATGGAACTACTTGATAAATTAAATATAACGCCTCGTGATTTAAGTCTCTATGAAACAGCTTTTTCTCACACTTCATACGCTAATGAACATGACACGAAAAGCTATGAAAGACTTGAATTTTTAGGTGATGCCGTTTTAGAACTTTTAATGAGTGAATACCTCTATAAAAGCGATAAATTTAACGAAGGACAAATGACTAAAATAAGAGCCCACTATGTTTGTGAAACAGCTTTGTGGGATTACTCGTTAAAACTAGGCTTAGATAAATATTTAAAGCTTGGAAATGGTGAAGCTGAAAATGGTGGCCGTCAAAGTAAATCAATTTTATCAGATATCTTCGAATCATTTTTAGGGGCAATTTACTTAGACCAAGGTTTTAGTACTGCTAAAAAATTCTTTAATGAAAACGTTGTTCCAATCATTGAAAACCACGAAGTTGATTTCTTCGCCGACTATAAATCAGCTTTACAAGAATATGCCCAAACTGATCGTAAAAGTATAAATTATAAAATAATCAGTGAAACAGGACCATCACATAACAAGGAGTTTACTGTTGAAGTAAGTATTGATGGTCTAGTCTTTGGAATCGGTACAGCTCACAGTAAAAAAGCAGCTGAACAAGAAGCTGCCAAAGATGCTTTAACAAAAGCACAGAAAGGAAGTGTATTATGGGAAGAGCATACGAAGTAAGAAAAGCCAGCATTCAAAAAAATGGCGCAGCTAAAGCTAAACTATATTCAATGTACGCCAGAGAAATATATCAAGTTGCTAAAAACGGAGGAACAGAATTAGAAGGTAACCCTTCACTAAAAAGATTAGTTGACAAAGCCAAAAAAGAACAAGTACCAATGGACATTGTCAATAGAGCAATCGATAAAGTAAACAGTGGAGCCGATGAAACATATACCACAGTTAACTATGAAGTATTCGGACCGAACGGTTCAACATTAATCGTTAATTGTCTAACTGATAATCTAAATCGTAGTATTAGTAATGTCAGAGCTGCTTTAAATAAATGTCATGTCAAACTAGGTGCCCAAGGAAGCGTTAACTACATGTATGACCATGTTTGTGTTGTAAGTTTTAAAGGAATCTCTGAAGAAGATACCCTAGACACCTTACTTGAAGCCGGTATTGATATAAATGATATTGAAACCGAAGATGATGAAGTAATTGTTTATGGAAATCCTAATGATTTAAACAGTATTAAAGAAGCCTTACTTGCTAAAAATCCTAAATTAGAATTTGATTTAGACGAAATAACTTACCTTCCAAAAGACAAAGTAAAATTAGAAGGTGAAGATTTAGATAACTTTAACCGCTTACTTGATTTATTAGACGAAGTTGATGACGTAAATCATGTATATCATAACGTTGAGCTTTAAAGCTCTTTTTTATTTATAATCTATATTCTAATATTTAAATGTGATAATTAAACATTAGGAAAATAGTGAAATAAATTTTCTGATCTTTTACACTCAAAAAAATTTATTTTTTTATTTAGAAAAGTCTTAAAATGTGATAAACTTATATTTAGAAAAGAGGTGAGAAATATGGCTAAAACAAGCATATCTTTGTTTCCTGCCGACACTTATATTGTCAAAAACTGCACAGTTTTAACTAACGAATCAAGAATCGTTTTAACCAAATTATATCAACCAGTTATTGGCAGTACAGCCATTATTTTATATCTCACCTTATGGGATAACCTAGACACTTCTAAAATTATCTCGACTGAAAATACCCATCATAATTTAATGGCCATAACTAGACTCAAACTCGAAGATATCCTAGATGCCAGAGAAAAACTTGAAGGAATCGGTTTAATTAAGACATATCTAAAAAAAGGAAGCGTTAATAATTATATTTATGAATTATATTCTCCTTTAGATCCTAAAGAATTCTTAGAAAATCCCATTCTCTCTGTCACTCTAGAAAGTAATATTGGAACTCATGAATACGAAAAAACGGTTAAATACTTTTCTTTACCCAAGATAAACTTACAAGGATACGAAGATATCTCTTGTAGTTTTTCAGACACTTTTGAAATAACTTCAGCTCCATCTTATAGTGAAGAACGGAACTTAAGACATATAAGTGAACTAGGAATACTTATCGATAGTAAAGTCGATTTAACAAACGTTATCTCGATGATTCCAAGTGAAATTCTAAATAAAAGATCGATAACTAAAGAAACCAAAGATTTAATATATAAATTAGCTTTCGTCTATAATCTTTCAGAAAGTGATTTAAGCGAACTAATCAGAAATTCTATAAATGAAAAACATATTATCGATAAAGATAAACTCAGAACCAATTGTCATAATTACTACACCTTTGAAAACAAAGGGGAGACCCCAAGCTTAATATATAAAAATCAGCCCGAATATTTAAGAAAACAAGTAAGCTCTAATAGTAAAAAATCCAAAATGATTCACACCTTTGAAACCATGACTCCATATGATTTTTTATGTGGGAAAAATAAAGGTGTTCGTCCAAGTAAAAGAGAACTTGGTATCTTAGAAATCTTACTTGTCGATTATAACCTTCCACCCGGAGTTGTTAACGTGTTAATTGATTACGTTTTAAAAATAAATGATGGCAAACTCACTAAAAACTTTATTTTAGCCATTGCTGCCCAGTGGACAAGAGAAAACATTAAAACAGTTGAAGACGCCATGGAATTATGTAAAAAAGAAAACAATTCTAAGCAAAATAGAGTAGTGAAAAAAATAAAAAAAGAAGAAACTCCAGATTGGTTTAATAAACAAATAAATCAAAATGAAGCAACTTCTGAAGATATTGCCAAACTTGAAGAAAGGCTCAAAAACTTATAAAGGAGAAAAAATATGCAAAAAGTATCAGCTAATTTAAATAAAAAAGCATCTAAAAATTTAGAATATCTTTTAGACGAAGAATTTTCCGAGGCTTTAAAAGACGAAGAATTTAAAAACTTTGTTAGCCAAATCAAACTAAAAAGAGAAACCTTAAAAAAATACACCTCAAACCTTTTGGAAAGTTTTACCGATTATAAACTAAGCAATACCACTCATCATTATTTTGATTGTCCAACTAAAGTTAAAGGTTATGTGTATATGCCTAAAATAGTCGATGGCATGCTTGAATTTTCTTACGTTCCTTGTCATTGTAAAAAAGATTTCGACCAAAAAAATAAATATCATGAAAACACCATGCTTTTTGATATTCCTGAAGAGGTCAAAGAAGCAAGCTTTAAAAAAATATATAAACAAGATAAAAACAGGTATGACGTAATTTTATGGCTAACAGAGTTTATCCAAAAATATAAAAAAGACAAACATCAAAAAGGACTTTATTTATATGGTAACTTCGGCTGTGGTAAAACATATTTAATTGCAGCCATGTTTAATGAGCTTGCTAAATCTAATGTCAAAAGTGCGATTATATTTTGGCCGGAATTTTTAAGAAACCTTAAAGAAAGTTTTAATTCCTCAGTCAAAAGTGAATTTTCTAAAAAATATAATTATATCAAAAAAGTTCCTTTATTATTAATTGATGACATTGGAGCCGAATCAACCACTTCTTGGTCACGTGATGAAATTTTATGTCCACTTTTGCAGTATCGTATGGATGAAAAATTACCGACCTTCTTCACCTCCAATCTAGATCTTAAAAATTTAGAAAACCATCTTGCAATTACAAATAGTGGAATTGAAGAAATCAAAGCCGGACGCATAATTTCCCGTATCAAACAACTTACCGAAAATAAAGAAATGATTAGTGTAAACTTAAGAAAATAATGAATTCTTAAGTTTTTATTTGTAAAATAAAATAACCTGTGTTAGAATATATAACATGCAGGAGGAAAAAAACATGGAAACGTTAGAAAAGCTAAAAAAATATAATCAAACTAGAACGTTAAAATTAATTGAAAACTTATCTAAAGATAAAGCCAAATCAGCTGCTTTAACTGAGCTGTTAAAAAGTTTAGAAACCGTAGATTTTGATGAGTTATTCAAAATATATAATGAAAGTAAGCAAGAAGTAATTATCGATGAAACCAAAATTAAACAATTACCATACCTTGTTAAAAAAGAGTTAAACCCATGCTTGGCAAAATTGTTTTATGACCTTGGAACCGAAGTTTTAAACAGCGGACAATATGCCGTTGTTACTATGGCTGGTGGTCAAGGTACAAGACTCGGCCATGACGGTCCTAAAGGTACATACAGTTTAGACATCGATGGTAGTCGTAAATTTATTTTTGAAATACTAAAAGAAAACTTAGAAGAAACCAATCAAAAAACGGGAAAAATCATTCCATGGTATATTATGACAAGTCCCGAAAACGATGCACCTACCAAAAATTTCTTTAAAAACCACGATTATTTTAATTATTCTAAAGAAGATATTACATTTTTCAAGCAAAATCATATGCCTCTAATTGATGTTTATGATCAGTTACTAATAGATAAAAATTATCATCTTAAAGAAGCCTCAGATGGCACAGGCTCAGTATATAGATCATTAAAAAATGATGGTTGTCTTGAAGACATGAAAAAAAGAGGAATTAAATGGGTATTTATCGGTGGGGTCGATAATATTTTATTAAAACAAGCCGATAGAATATTACTTGGTATGGCTATTTTTAAAAACGTCGAAATAGCTTCTAAAACCATCGTCAAAAGCTATCCCGAAGAAAAAGTTGGCCTCTTCTGTCAGTATGATAATCATCCAAGAGTAATCGAATATTCGGAAATGCCAATTGAAATTTCCTATGAAGAAGACGAAAATCACGAATTAAAATATAAAGAAGCCCATATTATGTGCAACTTATATACGATAGATGCCTTAGAATATTTAGCTGAAAAAACTTTACCATATCATATAGCCTTTAAGAAAAACTCTTATCTAGATGAATTTGGAACCGAAATAGTTCCCAAAGAACCTAATTCATATAAATTAGAATCATTTCTTTTTGATGGGTTTCCATACTTTGATAATATCGCCTTATTAAGAGGTGACCGTGAAGAAGATTTTGCTCCAATAAAAAACAAAGAAGGTAAAGATAGTTCTGAAACCGCTAAAGTTTTATATAAAAGGTATCACGCTACACACTAAATATGTGTTATAATAGAAACAGTTTGGAGGAATAAAAATGAGAGAATTTACAGAACAAGAACAAGTTAGAAGAGATAAAGTCAAAGATTTAATTTCTAAAGGAGTAGAACCATTTGGTTCTCGGTTTGACGTTACCTCTAATTCAAAAATAATTAAAGCTGAGCATGCTAATCAAACCAAAGAAGAACTTGAAGAAAATAAAGACTTCGTTAAAATAGCTGGCCGCATTAGAACAAAACGCCGTAAAGGTAAAGCTGGTTTCTTTCATATTCAGGATAAATATGGTCAAATCCAAATCTATATTAGATTAGATGATGTTGGTGAAGAGCAATATGATTTATTTAAATCTTCAGACCTTGGGGATATTGTTGGAATTGAAGGCTTTGTTTTTAAAACTAATACAGGAGAGTTAAGCGTTCATGCAACTAAATACACTCACTTAGTAAAAGCCTTAAAACCACTTCCAGAAAAATATCATGGACTAACTGATGTCGAAGAAAGATATCGTAGAAGATATGTTGACTTAATCATGAATGATGACGCCAGACGAATTGCATTTACACGTCCAAAAATAATCAGAACTATTCAAAGATATTTAGATAACTTAGGCTTTACAGAAGTTGAAACACCTATCTTAAATCCAATCTTAGGTGGCGCTGCTGCTAAACCTTTCGTTACTCATCACAATGCTTTAAATATGCCTTTTTATCTTCGTATAGCTACTGAACTTCCATTAAAAAGATTACTCGTTGGTGGAATGGATGCCGTTTATGAAATCGGTCGTATTTTCCGCAATGAAGGTGTCGACCGTAAACATAATCCCGAATTTACAACTGTTGAGTTATATAAAGCATATTCTGACATGAATGGTATGATGGACCTTGCCGAAGGATTATTTAGTGAAGTTTGTAAAACTGTCAATGGTGGATTAGAAATAGATTATATGGGTAACCATATTAGCTTAAAACCTCCGTTTAAACGCATTCATATGGTCGATGCCATTAAAGAAGCGTGTGGCGTTGATTTCTGGAAAGAAATGACCTTAGATGAAGCTAAAGAACTTGCTAAAAAACATGATGTTGAAGTTGAAGACCACTTTACAGTTGGACATATCATCAACGCATTCTTTGATAAATACGTCGAAGAAACTCTTATTGAACCGACATTTGTTTATGGCCATCCGATTGAAATCAGCCCACTTGCTAAAAAGAGTAAAGACCCAAGATTTACTGAAAGATTTGAACTTTATATTTCTGGCATGGAATGTGCCAACGCCTTTACAGAATTAAACGATCCAATCGATCAATATGAAAGATTTGAAAATCAATTAAAACAAAGAGAACTTGGCGACGAAGAAGCTAATGAAATGGATATAGATTTTGTTGAAGCCTTAGAATATGGTATGCCACCAGCTGGTGGAATGGGAATTGGAATTGACCGTTTAGTCATGATTATGACTGGCGCTGATACCATCAGAGAAGTAATTCTCTTCCCACATATGAAAAATCGAAAAGAACTAACTCAAAAAGAAAGCAAATAAAGCTTTCTTTTATCATTTGCTCAAAAATATTTAAAATATAATTTTATTTTTTAAAAAAATATATTATAATTAAAATAGGTGAGGAACATGAAAAAAGGATTCACATTAATCGAATTACTTGCTGTAATTGTTATTTTAGGAGTCATTGCTTTAATTACAACCCCTATCATTCAAAATACTATCAATAAATCATCAGAAGAAGGTTTTAAAAACAGCGTTAATTCATTAGTAAACTTAGTCGACATGGATTATAACGAAAACGCTCGAATTGGAACCCAGACATATAAATTCGGTGAAAACTCCCTAACTCATCAAGGAAACGACGGCAAATCAGATCTTGAATTAGATTACAATGGGGAAATTGATGGTGGCAAAGGAACAATTACTAATAACAGTGGCAAAATAAACGGAACAATTGAATCATCAGATTATAAAGCAACCATTAATAATAGTAAAGTTACCATAACCAAAAAATAGTCATAAAATAAAACCCTCCTCGTATAATTTAATAGAACCAAGGGGAGGAATAAAAATGATTAATAAAAGAAGCTTATGGTTTTTAACACTATTTAGTTTAATCTTAGTTTTAAGCGTTTACTATGTAACTATGCCAAGTGAACTTTTGATAGGACAAGATGACAAGGAAAAAACTCAAACAGTTTCCGCTTCTACTGAATCTAGTTCTGGCGAAAGTGCCGAGTTAGTTGCCCTAAGAGTAGAATCAGAAGAAAAAATGCTTGATGAAATAACTGAACTCAAAAAAGTATTAACTAGCTCCGAGTCGACTACTAAACAAAAGAACGAAGCTTTTGAAAAAATGCAAGATTTAAACAAAAACAAAGGAGTAGAAGAAACAATCGAAAACAAAATCAAAAAAGAATTCAGCCTAAGCTCTTTTGTAAACATCGACGGAACTAATATTTCTGTAACCGTTGACAGTTCCAAACACGATAAAGCTTTAGCTAACAAAATTATGCGTCAAGTTCAATCAGAATTTAAAGAACCGATGTCGATATCCGTAAAATTTCAAAAATAAGCTAGAAACAGCTTTTTTCTTTAAAAATAGGCATTTATTTTCACTCACAACCTGTTTAAGCATAAAATAATATGAACATACACCACCCAAAATAGGAAGTGAGGAAACCATGAAAAAGGGTATATTAACTAAAAGAGAACGTGAAGTATTTGAATTACTTATAAACAATTATGACACAAACGAAATTGCTAAGGCCTTAAAAATTAGTGACAAAACAGTTAGAAATCACATTTCTAATGCCATGCAAAAACTAGGCGTTAAAGGCCGTGCTGGAGCAGTCATCGAACTACTTAAACTTGGAGAACTTTCATTATAAAAGGTTATAAAAAAGCCTTTTTTTCATACTCTTAAATAGGTGATGAAAAATGATTACCAAACTAAAGAAATTATCTATGCGTAAAATAGCCATGTCCTCAGCCGCCTTATTTGCCATGTTACTTATATACCTAATTCCAAACACCCCTGAATTAGATATAAAAGAAGAATTAGAATATGTGGATAGTGATATAACCGAAAGTCCTATTTTTTTGCTTGATCAAAACAGTTATGTTGCCTTAACCTCAGTTCCCGTTTCCCAAGAAGACATCGTTACTAAAGCAAAAGGATTATTAAAAACTTTAACAATAGGGGGAATGGATAGTAAAATTCCAAGTGGCTTTAGCGCAATTATTCCCCCTGACACCGAAATATTGAGCTTGGATTATGAAGATGGACTAATAAAAGTAGATTTTTCTAAAGAACTTTTAACAGTGAGTAAAGACTTAGAAGAAAAAATGATTGAAGCAATAGTCTATACATTAACCTCTATTGATAAAGTCGATAAAGTAATAATCTACGTTGAAGGTGACATTTTAACTAAACTTCCTAAAACCAAAATAAACCTTCCAAGTACCTTAGATCGTACATTTGGTATAAATAAAGAATTTGACTTAACTAGCACCAAAGATATAACGGACGTGACAGTTTATTATATAAATCAAATAAGTGATAACTATTATTACGTTCCAGTAACTAAATATTTAAATGATGACCGTGATAAAATAAGCATTATCATTGATGAATTAACATCTGGTTTTAACCCAAATAAAAATTTAAAAAGCTTTTTAAATGATAACACTAGATTAGTCTCAAGTTCCATTGAAAATGGTGTAATGAACTTGGATTTCAATGATTATTTATTTGATGATGTTAATGAAAAAGATATCTTAGAAGAAGTTATATATACAATTAGTTTATCTGTAAGTGATAATTATGATGTCGACGAAGTTGTTTTTAACGTCGACAACAAAGAAGTCTATAAAACTAAATCTAATCAAATTCCGTAAACAAGACAGTTCTTGTTTTTTTATTGTAGTTTTTACGCATAAAAATTAATCCCCCTCAAAGCTTGATTTTTCTGGGGGGGGGGGGTGTACAATAAAATTGTACATTATAGGAGTAGATATTTATGCATAGAGAAAATAAAAAAAGAAAAATAATAATATTTTCATTAGTTGGTATATTACTTT
>CALVRJ010000043.1 GCA_944358545.1 uncultured Bacilli bacterium
CAAATTCTTTCTAAATAAATTTTACCATATTTTGGTTCTTTTTATTTAGTGTGAACTTTAAAGGTATTATAATCTAACCTTATTTTCTTTCTTTAATCTTAGCTTGTCCTTTAAGGTCACGTAAGTAATTAAGTTTAGCTCTTCTAACTTTACCTTTTCTTACTAGTTCAACACTATCAACTTTTGGTGAACTGAATGGGAAAGTTCTTTCAACACCAATACCACTAGAGATTTTTCTAACAGTATAGTTTTTACTAACTCCACTACCCTTAATTGCAGTTACGATTCCTTGATATGCCTGAATTCTTTCGTTTTTTCCTTCGATGATACGGTAATTAACTTTAATTGTATCACCAACACGGAACTCAGGAATATCTGTTCTGATTTGAGATTTAGTTATTTTATCAATCAGATTCATAAATCATCGCTCCTTTACAATAAATCTATGATCATAAGTTAAATTTAAGTACCTAGCGGATCACGACAAGAAAAATTATAGCATATTCTAAAATAAAATTCAAGCTTTTTATTTGGTTTTTACTTCTTCCATGGTGTAATCTAATACTTTATTTACTTTGGCAACTATAAGATTACGATTAGGGTCATTAGGAGATGATTTTTCCCATGATTCAAGGCAGTCGTATAGAAAGACAATATGGTCATCCGAGTCTACTTCGACTTGGCGAGAAGTAAGAGATTGCGATTTTATGTTATTTAAATAATTATTGTAGTCTTCTGGAGAAGAAAAGTTAGTTTGAATATCATCGTCAATAATATTGGCAAAAACATCAAATTCATAAACACCAGTTTCATCATAGTAAGTAAATTTGGGATTACTGTTCATATAGTCTTGGTTATTATAGTTATTTAAGTTACCAAACATACTGCCATCAGATGTGTTATGTCCATAAATAATCGTCACTTGGTTATTCATATCGGCATTGGCGTCCATACAAATACTTCCTAAAACGTTGGGCTTTTTATCGGCTGTATGAGATAAGTAATAGGCAGTATCTGTAGTTTTAACGACAGGATATGGCATGGTTAAACTGGTTCCTTCAAGATAGCCTGTAATATCTGGATTGATTTCTTTTAGACGATTGAAGTCATATTTAGGAGTTACAGGTTCAGGCGTTTCTGGGACTTCAGGAGTTTGCTCCTGAGTATTTGGTATACTACTTACTTCTTTATCATTTTGAACAAGGGCAATTTGGGCAAGGTCAGAGTATGTATTTTCACTTTGATTTGTTTGAAAAAAGACATAACCTCCGGTGGCTAATGAAAGAATGATTAAACCTGTTCCAACGATGCCTAAGAATCTATTTTTTCTTTGTAATTTCATATTACCTTCTCCTACCATAAGTTTGATTTTGATTCATGACTAATTCGTTTAATTTATCTTTAAATCCTTTTTCGAGAATGTTTACTTTTTTTAGTAAGTTTTGAATATATGCTTTATCTAGAAACTTAGAGTATTTATTGATGATTAGATTTTTATATCTTTCAACATCATCGATGATTAAACTCAGATGGGTGTCGTCATCGTCGTCATCATCTAAGACTGATAAAAGATAGATAAAATATTCATTTAATTTCTTTTTAGTTTTTTTCTTTAAGACGTTTTTTATAAGTTTTGGTTTTACTAAAACAAGTTCACTTACTTTAATGCCATCATATGGAACTTTATTTTGCGGGGTGAAAGTGAAGCCTTTTAATTCATGGTAATCGAGATAACCATATATTAAATCTTTATGTTTTTTATCGCAAATATAATATCTTTCATTCATTTTAGTCATCTCTTTCTAATAAATCAGGTCTTCTCTCTTTAGTTTTCTTCAAGGCTTCTTCTTCCCTATATTTTTTTATATTAGCGTGGTGGCCAGATAATAAAACGTCAGGTACTTTCATTCCACGAAAATCAACCGGTTTAGTGTAGACAGGGTAATCGAGTAAGTTATTATTAAATGAATCATTTAAATGTGATTCTTTTTCAATAACGCCATCTAGGAGCCGAGTAATACTATCAGTTATGACCATGCTAGGGATTTCTCCACCAGTTAAAACATAATCGCCAATGCTTATTTCCATATCAGCTAAGGTTCTGATTCGTTCATCAAAGCCTTCATAATGACCACAGATAATTATTAAGTGTTTTTCTTTAGATAAATCATAAGCTATTTTTTGTTTATATGGGATTCCTTGAGGAGTCATAAGTAATACTTTGGCGTCGTCATCTTTTAAATCGTCGACGGCATCGAATATGGGCTGAGGCATTAAAACCATTCCCCTACCCCCACCGTAGCCGTAATCATCTACTCTTTTATGAGGGTCTTTACTGTATTTCCTTATATCATGAACGTTTATGGTAACCTTGCCTTTTTCGATAGCTCTTTTAATAATTGAATGATTTAAGAAGCCATCGAACATTTCAGGAAAAATAGTTAAAATATCAATCTTCATCGATAAGTCCTTCTATGACGTTTAAGTATATGCCGTCATTTGTTATTTTTTGAATAAAGGGTTTGACATAAGGCACTAAATATTCTTTGGTTTTTCCGGCAATTACTAAGAGTTCTTGATGAGATGTATTATTTATTTCTTTTAGGGTACCAATTAGTTTATTACCGTCATAAACGTTTTTACCATAAAGTTCTTCATTTAAAGGTCCTGGAAAATTATAATCTTCTTTTTTTATATAAATGTTTTTATTTTTTAAGGAAATTACATCTTCGATATTTTCATAATTTTCAAAAGTTACCATATCGAATTTTTGATGAGAACGGTATGTTTTTATTTTATATGGATTATTATCTATATATAGGGTATTTCCTTTAGTAAAGACTAAGTTTTTATATTTAAAATCAGATAATATTTTGACTTCGCCTTTTAAACCATGGGTATTTACAAGTTTTCCAAGATACAACATAAAAACCACCTCAACATTTTCCTTCTGTTAAGATTATAGCAAATTTTTATATATTTTTAAAGAGAAAACATCTCTAATATGAGATGTTTTAATTACCAAGAACCTCCGCCTCCACCACCGGAGCCTCCGCCTGATGAACCGCCACCTGATGAACCACCATCAGAATATGATGGATGAGATGACATCGCAGTATTAGCTGAAGCCATGGCTATATTCATAAAGGCGCCAAAGGTGGCAATGGTGAATGCAGTACCAGCATACCAATCGGGTGCTTCTGTAGTGATTCCCTCAAATTTACTTATCCATTTATCAGATATGCCCAAGACGTAAGTGTATGGAAGGATATCGTAAAAGTAATTAGGGTTTTTAACTACTTCGGCTTCTAATTCTTCTTTTTTGGCTATTTCTAAGAAGTTTTTAAATCCAAGAATTTTTCCAAGTATTTCACTGCCATATTTAGTTCTTTTGGGAACGAATTTTAAGCAGATTAGCATGCCAAGTAAACAAACAATGCCGATTAAATAGGCCAGCATGTAAAGTGAATCACTAATAACTGATGGAATGACAAAAACACAAAATGGAATTCCACCAAACAAGAGTCCCCAAATAATTCCAAATATTTTAAGACCAATTTGGGTTTTGCCCAAAACCATACAGAATAAAATAGTAAATCCAACTAGTGGGAACAATATAGCAAACGGAAGAATCTCTTTACTTCCATAATTGATGATTGGAATAGCCGTTATTAAAATATATGTTAGAACAAGCATGAGAATGATATATATTCTGCTAGTTAAAGAGCTTTTTTCAAATATTTTTTCTTTATTTTCTTTGGTATTTATATTTTTTAGAATATTATTTACGGTTAGGTAAAATCTATTATAAAGTTCAGTTACTGTTACTTCAGCATAATTTTCTTGTTTTTGATTTTGTCCAGTAATTTGCGATATTATGTTACTTATTAGATTGTTTTGAAACAGGCCTTCCATAAATAATTTTTCATTATAATTATTGCCATCATAGTCTTTTAGTTTTACTATTTTAAAGTTATTAACTTTAGAAAATAACGACTCGCCATTATTCTCAACTATTTTGATATATCCTTTATCGGCTAGGTATATAAGTAGTGAGGTTACATCTTCATTAGTGGCTTTGCCTTTATACAAGTAACCGATTTCTAAGCTATTAAATCCTTCTGGAGGATAAAATTCAACGGTTTTAACGATTTTGCGGTCGCGGCCAAAGATAAGCCATAGTAAAAGAGAAATAATTAGACAGGTTATGGGAACGATAAATATCAAATAATCAGTGATGTCAGTTACATTTTTAGCACCGACAAAGTATCCTTCTGGAAGTTCACATCTAATAGTTAAGGCTTCATTTTCATTTAAAATGCCATTATAGCTTCCGGTTATTTGATTACCACTTACATTGTAAATTATTTGGGAACTAGCAACTTCGCCTTTAAGTCCTGAAGAAAAGCCTAGTTTGCTAGAGTCAAAATCTTTGGGCATAGTGATATTAAAGGTGATACCACCGATAACGGTATCCCATTCATTACCAATTATATTATAGTAAAGTTCATCATAATCTTTAACTGGGTCTTTACCGATGTTATAAGTATATTTAATCGTATATGTCTTTTGACCCGTTAATGTTTTATTTGGATTACCTATTTGAATTTGATAATAGCCATTACTTTTAGATGTTTGATATTCATCATCAACTTGTAAGTTGGAAACGGCAGCTCGATTAGATGAAGTGGTACCGTCTAATCTTTCAATTTTGTTTTTAAGTGGAATTTTGCGATATATTCCATGTCTTGCTTCATTAAAATAAGCGGTAATTGTTTCGGTTATATCAAATGTGTTATTCTCGTTGACAATGATATCTATATTATATTTGTCGATAACATACGGATATGATTTATACATGTCTTTACTGCTAGGGGTATCGTTTATTTGATTGTTTCCAAGAGGGGTAATAAATAAACGGTAGTAAGCTATTTCATGTATATTATGACCGTTTAAAATACTTAAATTAGTCATTATAGAAAAATTATTATAACCACTTTGAGCAGACTGAGTAAATCCATAATTGCCAATTGGATTACGATTTGAATCATAATAAAAGATTTGAACAGTATAATTTTGAGGGTTAGAATTATTATTTAGTGTTCCTACTACACCAAAACTTTGGGCCGAGGTATTTGTATTATCTATAAATTGTAAATTAGAAAAAGTAAAGTCTGAGGTGGTAAATGATTTTGTTTCATTAACACTTATATAGTCTATTTCGTCAGCTTGAACAGTCTGAATTTTGGGGTTAAAGGGAAACAAAAGACAAATGGTTAATAAAATTAATAATATTCCTTTTTTATTCTTTTTCATAAGTAACTCCTATTCTATTTTTTACCATGAACTTCCTCCGCCACCACCAGAGCCACCACCGGCACTTCCGGAAAAGTCACTTGAGGAACTTGTAGATGAGCTATCTGATAAAAATTCTACTGGATGAGAAGTCATGGAATTATTAGCGTATGATATAGTACGGTCAATATCCCAGTACTGATAAGACTCACCTTCATACCACTCTGGGTCAATAATTTTTATATCAGTAAATTTTTTAATCCATTTTTTAGATACACCTAAAACATAGGCATAAGGCATAATATCATAAAAATAGTTTGGATTTTCTTTAACTTTTTGTTCTAATTCTTCTTTTTTAGCTATTTTTAAGAATTTCTTAAATCCTTTAATTCGGCCAAGCATTTCTATACCATAATCTGTTCTTTTAGGCATAAATTTCAAGATTATAAGTATTATAACGAGTGGTATTAAGCCGGTAATTAATTCAAGAGTACTATAGTTATCTAAAACAAGGAAATAACTACAGATGTTACTTGAATAATACAATATAAAAATAGTGAATGCGATGAAAAGTAGTTTGGCGATTGGAGAAATATTTTTAAGGAAAACTGTATAAATTAATATTAAAGCAAATCCTAGTAACATATATAAAAATATAGCAAATAAAAGTGCGGCTAGTAACGATGAATATAAGGTTACAGGTAAGACGGTGGAACCAAATATACATATAAGAGCAAATGCAACTATATATTTTCTTTTAGAAAGTGATTTTTTATCGATTATTTTATTTTGTTTTATTTTAGAATTTGTCCTTCTAATTATTTGATTTATTGTTTTATAAAATTTGTTTTTAAGTTCTTGTAAAGTAACTTCAGTTTTAGGTTCTTCGGTTGATTTTTCAGGTTTAAATAAACCATCCATAAATATTTTTTCTATTTTGTTTTGTCCATCATATTCTTTTAATTTTACGATTTTGGTTTGTCTTTTTTTCTTTCCTTCAACTATTTTTAAATATCCTTTACTTGCCAAATAGATAAGCAAAGTCATAATATCTTTTTCATTTGTTTTTCCTTTATATAGAAAGGCAACATCTAAACTGTTTAAGCCTTTTGGCGGGTAAAATTCGACTGTTTCAACAATTTTTTTATCACGACCATATTTATACCAAGTAATAAAGGCTAAAATTAAGCAGATTAAAGGGGTAATAAAGGCAATATAATCAGTTAAATAGATATTTTCGTGAGTTTGTTGGAAATAACCTTCAGGCAGTTTTAACTGTATAGTTATGGCCATGCCAGGGGCTAAAATATCATTATAACTTACGAGTACTTGTTGAAGGTTTGAAAGTTTGCGAGTGATTTTTGTCTGTGAGTTTTTAAATCCGACAAAGATATCGACTTTTTTAGAATTTGTTTTTTTAGGAAATTCAATGGTTGAGGTTACATTACCTATGACAGTATCCCAGTCGTTACCAATTAAATTATAGTAAAACTCATCAAAGTTTTTATTAGGGTCTTTTCCAATATTGTAATTATATTTAATTTTATATGTTTTGCTTCCAGTTAAAGTTTTATTTTCGTCACCTATTTGAATTTGATAATAATCAGTTTCTTTGGATACTTTGTATGTATCATTCACGCTGAGATTAGTTATTTTTGCCCGGTTAGTATAAGTTTTATTTTGAGTTTTTACTTTATTATGAATCGGAATTTTACGAATTATTCCATGTTTTTTAGTATTAAAATAAGCAGTGATTGTTTCGGTTATATCAAATGTGTTATTTTCATTTACTTTAATATTTATGTCATATTTATCGATGACATAGTCATAGTCTTTATATTCAGCATTTTGGCTTGGAATATTTTGGGGTGGCGTTTCCAAAGCTTTAGGACTAGATATAAATAGGCTTAAGAATATGGCAATAAAGAAAGATATTTTTTTCATTATTTTCAACTCCTATAGTTTAATATTTATATTTTCCCTTTCTTCAGCTTTAGCTTCAAACATTTTTTTAGATTTAAAGCCAAATATATGGGCAAAAATATTATTCGGAAACATTTCAACTTTGTTATTAAACATTCTAACTACGGCATTATAATATTTTCTAGAATTGGCTATTTCATCTTCGACTTTAGTTAAGTTATCGCTTAAATTTTTAAACTGTGTACTAGCTTTTAATTCTGGATATTGTTCAGCTAATGCCAGCAATTTTTCTACTCTAGGATATGTTTCAGTATATGAATTTATTTTGTCATTACTCGACATGTTTTCATAGTTATTTTCTCTTATTTTGACTATTTCTTCTAAGGTTTTTCTTTCATGAGAAGCATATCCTTTGACAATTTCAACTAAGTTTGGAATTAGATTCCATCTTTTTTTGAGATAAACGTCCATAGTTGAAAAAGCTTCATTTACCATATTGCTTGAATTTACAAAGCTATTATATATGACAAAGATATAAATGATTAATAAGACAATTAGGCCAATTATAATATAGATTAACATGTTTTCTCACCTTCTATTTTGATAATATCACATTGTTTTAGTTTAGTAAATGTTTTAATCAACTGTATCTGTTAAATTTATGTATTCAAATTCTTTAATCCATTTATTAGAAATATTTAAAGCATATGTATAGGGCAAAATATCATAGAAATAATTAGGATTTTTTTCAACTTCAGCTTCTAATTCTTCTTTTTTAGCAAGTTCAAGGAATTTTTTAAATCCTTTGATACGGCCAAACAATTTTAAGGAATATGGGGTTCTTTTAGGCATTGATCTATAAAGAATATACATACCGATGGCACAAATAATGCCAATGATATAAATAATTGTGGCAGCGGTGGTTTTTAGTGATGGGAAAATAAAGATGAATAAAGGAACAATTAATAACATAAGGCCTAATATTAGATATGATGTTTTATTAATAAATATTTTATCAGTAAATGTTTTGTCAATAACTGTAACACCCACACTTTGAAGAAAGACACCAATTATGGCAGGATAAGTACTTTCGATATTAGAAAACGGCATGAATGGGACAAGGGCAATTACAAATAAATTTATAAATAAAATTAGTAAAACAAGTTTTTGCATAATGAGAGATGATTGTTCAAAGACTTTAGTTCGGTTTTCCCGGTCCATTTTTTTCCTAATATCATTAGTAACTAAATAAAATGAATTGTAGAGATTTAAAACGGTTATTTCATTTATTTTTTTTACTTCTTTATTTCTAGAAAGATGTGGTGGTCTTATTTCGAACAAGCCTTCCATAAATATTCTTTCTATTTCATTTGTTCCGTCGTATTCTTTTTGTTTTGTAAGTTTATATGTTTTGGGTTTATATTCAAGGCCTGTAGAAACTTCAGTTATTTTGATATATCCTTTATGAGCAAGATAGATAAGTAATGAGGTTACGGCATAGTTTTTTAACTTTCCTTCATATATATAGCTTACTTCTAAACTATTTAATTCTTTAGGAGGATATAGTTCAACTGGTTCGACAGGTTTATCGTCTCGGCCAAAGGCTAACCATAATATAAATGAGATTATTAAGCTTATTAAAGGCACAGCTAAAGCAATTCCTAGGGCATCATTATCTTGATTATCAAAGTTATTTTCAGTATCTTCTATGGTAACTTGTGTATTTTCCTGATTATTATAATATCCAGATAAGGCATAAATATTATTATGGAATCCAAATGTTATTATAGTAATAAAAATTAACAAAAAAAATATTTTTTTCATTTTATAACACTTCCTATCTTAAAATATATAAAATTATGCTTGTGGCAACAGCGACGTTTAAGCTTTCACAGTTTTTGTTCATCGGAATATACATGTATTCATCACACATATTTAGCAATTCTGGTTTAACCCCATTACCTTCATTCCCCATTATAATAGCAAATTTATTCGTTTTAAATTCATCTAGGGGTTTTCCACCGTCGACTTTGGTTCCATAGATTGGATACTTACCTTTTATTTTAGGAATAAATTCGAATAGGTCTTCAGTAATTATATTTATATGGAAAATCATTCCTTCACTGGCTCTTATTACTTTAGGATTATATGGGTCAACGGTATCTTTACTTAAAACAATGGTATCAATATTGAAGGCAACACTACTTCTAATAATGGTTCCTAAATTTCCAGGGTCACTTATGTTGTCGAGAATTAATAATCTGTTACCTTTAAGTTCATTTTCTTTTATTTGACAAAGGCCAAAGATACCAGTCGGAGTTTCAACTTCACTTAGATATTTGGTTATTTTATTGTCAATAAGATATGTTTTAACATCTAAATTTAAGTTATCTTGTTCGACGTATAATTCTTTTAAAAGTCCAGCATTATAGGCTTCTTTTACTAAGTGATCTCCCTCAACTAAAAACTCTCCTGTTTGCCGGCGATATTTCTTGTTCTGAAGCTTTTTTAAGTATTTTATTTTTTCATTATTTACTGATGTATACATATTTTTCACCTAAGTTTATTTTATCAAAAAAGAAGCATTAATTAAATGTTTTTAGTTCTCTATTTTTACAAATGAACAAAAAAACATTAGAAAAATATTATTCTCTAATGTTTAATTATGAAGAGGCACTAATTAAAGAAGTGTTTTTACTTTATTTTCAGTAAGTCCGGTTCCTTTAGCAACTTCCTTAACACTTAAACCTAAATTTAAAAATCTTTTAGCTGTTTCTAATAGAGCATTTTCTTTACCAATTTTTATGCCATCAGCTTTGCCTTGTTCTTCACCATTCACATAATAAGTATTACGAATTTTTCTTTCGTCTTCTTCAACGGAAATGTAGTTTTCAAAAAAATTATCACTACTAAGT
>CALVRJ010000044.1 GCA_944358545.1 uncultured Bacilli bacterium
TCTTTTTGTAGTGGAATAAAAATCTTTTTAAGATTTTTGAAGAAAATTACTTGACTTCTTATAGTTAGTCATCTCCATTCCGAATTTTTGACATTTTTGCCACAAATTCGTAATATTTATATTTATATTTATAATTATAACTGTATTGATGGCAAAAGTCAAATCATATTACGAATTTTTGACACTTTTGCCACAAATTCGTAATAATATAACAATCTATACCTAATGTTGAAAATATATTTTTCCACAATAAAAGTGATTCCAAGTAGAATCACTTTTTAATATTAATTTCTTTCCATATAGTTCATTATCTTTGGAACCATCTGTTTCTTTCTAGAAACAAGACCTTCGAAGAAATAACCTTGTGGTATATCTTTTACCCCAAATGAACTAGAGAATAACTCTTTACTTTGTTCATTATAAAGTAAATAAGAACCATTCTTCATAATATCAGTTACAAATAGACAAATAGCCGCATAATCTTCATCCTTAGCCAAAGTAGTTAAAGTCTCGATAAACTCATCTTTCTTCTCCATAACTTCAGCAGGATTCATAGAAGAAACTTGACCAATACCTACTCTTTGACCTCCCATTGCAAAGTTCTTAAAGTCACCGTGAATTACATCTGTAATAGACTTACCTTCAATAGAAGAACCAGCCTTAAACATATCCATCGCAAACGCTTTATAATCGATACCAGCAATACTAGCAACCTCTTCAAGAACTTTTTTATCAGTATCTGTCGTCGTTGGTGAAGTAAGAAGTAATGTATCGGAAATAATACCAGCCATCATTAAACCAGCAATAGTTTTTGGTATTTCAATATTATTCTCTTTATACATTAAATATAAAACAGTTTCAGTACACCCTAAAGGCATATTTCTAAAGTTAATAGGCATTCTCGTTCCAACATTACCAATCTTATGGTGGTCAACAATCTCGACAATCTCAGCTTCCTCAAGTCCGCTAACACTTTGTTCAAGCTCATTGTGATCAACAAGCATAACTCTTTTTGGATGAACATTTTCAGCCGCACTTAACTTAAACACACCAAGACATTTTCCATCATTATCTAAAACAGGATAATTACTATATTTAAGTTTTTTGGCAATCTCTAAAGTCTGTGTTAAAGAATCGTCCTCACAAACAGTTGCCACCTCTTCAGTCTTCATTCTATCTTTCAAATAGTTACTTAAAACAACTAAATTAGCTGTAGTCAAACCATCATATTCTGTACTAATAACGTCGACATGATTTTTCTTCGCAATCTCTAGGTGTTCCTTCTTCATTTCCGTTCCATTAGTTAAAATAATAATTGAAGCTGAATTTTCAACCGCATATTCGATAATACTATGTCTATCCCCTACTATTAAAACAGTCTCTTTGTCGATTGAAACCTTTTCTTTAAAAGTTGTACTTCTATAAGAAGCGGCTACTATATTACCTTTAATCTCCTTATCAAATCTTAAAACCTCTTTACCATTTAAAGCCTCAAGTAAATTATCATATGAAGTATTAAGTGATTCAAGACGACCAGAAATTAAATTACCAGCCACATCCTTCATTGAAACAACACCTTTAAACATTCCCTTATCGTCTACTACTGGAAGTGTTCCTACCTTTGTTTCATTCATATAGTTGTAACCTTTAAAAATAGAATCATTTTCATGTAAAAAACAATCCTTTAAGTAATCTACATCTTTAATTTGTAAATGAACGTCGTTCAAATATTTTGGAGTTTCTAATTTAAAATAATCCAAAACAAAAGCCGTTTCATTATTAAGATCACCTAAAACTCTAGGTTCAGTATCCATACCAAGCTTATTCTTTAAATAAGAAAGAACAATAGCTGAAGTAACCGCATCAGTATCTGGTCTTTGATGACCAAAAACAAAAATCTTATTCAATCTAATTCATCTCCTTTAAAAACAACCCAATTATATCACGAATTTCTTATAAGTAAAAGTATAAAGAAACAAAAACTATCCACAATAAAACATAGAAAGAAGGTAATATATGAATCAAATTGGCTCAATTAGAAGATTAGACGAATTAGGTAGAATCGTTATTCCTAAGGAAATCAGAAACTCTCTTCGAATAAAACCCGGAGATAATTTTGAAATATATTTAAATGGGAATGACATAATCTTGAAAAAACATTCTCCATTAGAATCATTTAAAGAACTCTCACATTCCATTGTTCAAACTTTATTCACTAAAATAAAAAAAGATATATTAATAGTAAGTGGGGAAACAATAATCGAAAACACTGATAAAAATATTAAAGAAAAACAAATAAGCGATGAATTATATAATTTAATATCTTCAAGACAAGCAACCATTTTCCACAGTAAAAAAATATATCTTACCGAGACCTATCTTATAAACAAAGATTTAATCATCTCGCCAATAAACGTTGCTGGCGATATATTAGGCGCCCTTATAATTACCGGCGAGGACCTTACAGAAGAAATAAAAAACATTGCCGAAATTTTAACCACCGTTTTAATAAAAGAACTTGAAAACTAAAGACTTAGATGATATAATTAACCTGTAAATGCGTTGAAGGAAAGAATAATAGATAAGTATTTAATAGAGAGTTTATGGTCGGTGGAAATAAACAAGAAAATCTATTACGAATGGTTCCGGGAGCAGTCTAATCGATACGTAGGTTAGAACGTACATATGCGTTAAATATTCAAGGTAAGTAAAACATACTTATAAAATAAGGTGGTACCACGTCCAAAAGCGTCCTTATAAATAAGTATGTTTTTTCTATAAGGAGGTAAGTACATGCGTAAATTTCATAAAGTAAGTTTTAACGAACTAAAAAAACATTTAAACATCACTAAAGAAGAATATGAAAAATATCCTCTTCCTAAAAGAGGAACTGCAAATAGTGCTGGATATGACTTTCATTTTCTAAAAGATATTACTATAAACCCTGGTGAAACCCAAAAAATTCCAACCGGCATAAAAGCTCAAATGAACCCTAGTGAAGTCTTACTTATTTTTATTCGCAGTAGTCTTGGAACTAAATACCATATCACATTATCAAATCAAACTGGCATAATCGATAGTGATTATTATAATAATGAAGATAACGAAGGACACATCTTCATCGTCATTCAAAATAATGGCAATACTTCGCAGACATTCAAAAAATACGATAGGTTTGCCCAAGGAATATTTATAAATTATTTAAAAACCGATGACGACGACATAAAAGAAACACGAAAAGGTGGCTTTGGCAGTACAACCAGAAAGGAATAATAATATGTCATATATAAGTGAATTTAATAAAACATTAATGGAAATAAATTATATCTTATCAAAAAGCTCTGAATTTTTACCAACAAAGGGATTTTATAATCCCCTATCCGTTGAAAATTACAAATATTTAGACCAACAAATAAAAAATTGCTCAAGTGATGAAGAATATAAAAGAATAATGAAAAATCTTGTTAACGCTCTTCATACTGAAGACATAAAATTAACTAGTAATGAAACAGAATATTTCCCATTTATTATTAGATACTTTAAAGGAAATTATTACGTTGCCAAAACCAATCATAAAAAACTCAAAAACCTTAAAATAATTCATATTAACGGAATTCTTACCGACAAATATATGAAATCTGAAAATACAACCTCATATGACATTTATCGTAATAAACCATATAATCTAGAATTTGCCCTTATTCCTAAAGAACGTCAAGAATTAATCTTAAACCTTGAAGGTCCGAGGAAATTAAACGCCAATTTCTATATTCGTGACACCTATGAAAGCCTTGAAAAGCCTCTAAACCTCCCAGAAAAAAAATCTAAATATAATGCGGAAAAAAATTACTTAAGAATTCCTAGTTTTACTGAGAAAAATTATCTTCAAACCAAACAAGCTTTAGAGAAAATAAAGCAAGATACAATAATTTTAGACCTAAGAGGTACCTATGGCGAAGATAATGAATATCTAAACCTTTTAAAAAACTTAAATGATAAAGAAAAAATAATCCTAATCGACGGAGGAACCAAAGAATTACCAAACGAATATTTATTAACCACTAAATCAATTAAAGTAGGAACGCCAACTAAAGGATCAAACACTTCTAAAATAATTAATCTAACAACCGAAACCTTAAAAGAACTAGGGTTAACCCTAACCGCTCATGAAACCCATGAATCAAAAATAGTAATGCCGGATATCTATTATGAAGAACCTACATTATTAACCTCATATGACTATGGAACTAACCAAGATGAACTAGTAAAAGAATTATCTGAACTAATTGAAAATCCATCCAAAGAAAAAATATATCAAAAGTTACTAAAGAAAGGAATGTGATAATATGTATGTACTAATTGGAATAAGTTGGCCATTTGCCAATGGTGACCTTCACTTAGGTCATGTTGCCAGCTCTCTACCTGGTGATGTCATTGCCAGATATCATCGTTTAAAAGGAAACCACGTCGTCTTAGTTTCAGGAACTGACTGTCATGGAACCCCTATTGATATCAAAGCTTTAAAAGAACATAAATCACCAAAAGAGATCGTCGACGAATGTCATCAAAACTTCTCTGAAGATTGGAAGAAAATAGGCCTAAGTTATAACTTGTATAATCGAACCGACGATGATTTTCATAAAGAATTTGTTCAAAATCTGTTTAAAAAATACTATGAAAAAGGTTATCTTTATGAAAAAGCTGAAACCCAATTATATTGTGAAAATTGTAAATTATTCTTAGCTGATCGTTATATTTTGGGAACATGTCCGAAATGTGGAGCCGATATCAAAGGCGACGAATGTGAAAAATGTAATAGCCTACTTGAAATAAAAGATGTTTTAAATCCAAGATGTGCAATCTGTAATAATAAAGCTTCGATTAAAGAAACTAAAAACCTCTACTTTGCTTTATCTAAATTCCAAGATAAACTAAAAGACTTAGTCAAAGAAAATAAAAATAATTGGCGTGAAAATGCCGTTCAATTTACTGAAAGATACCTAAACGAAGGAATTCCTGATAGATGTGCCTCTCGAAGCCTCTCTTGGGGGATTACTATTCCAATCAAAGGATATGAAGACAAAAAAATCTATGGTTGGTTTGAAAACGTCTGGGGTTACGTCACTGCCTGCAAAAAATACTGTGATAATAATGGTGAAGACTGGGAAAACTACTGGAAGAAAGGAAGAAACAATAAAATATATTTAGTACATGCCAAAGACAATATTCCTTTCCACACTGTCATCTTCCCATCTCTTCTAATGGCTACCGAAGATGGCTATTCAATGCCAAACAAAATCGTATCTGATGAATACATTACAATCGAAGGCGAAAAACTATCTAAAAGTAAAAATAACTATATAGCCATTAAAGACTTATTATCACGATATCCAGCCGATGCCATTAGATATTATTTCTTGACTAACGACCCTGAAAAAAGAGACTTTAACTTTACCTTTGCCGATTTTATCAATACTTTAAACAGTGACCTTTTAGGTAAATGGGGTAACTTTATTAATCGTACCTTAGTTTTCATAAATAAATCATTTAATGGTTACTTAGACGAAGAAGAAATCGATCAAAGCCTTGAAGAACAAATGAAAAACTTATATGAAGAAGTTGGTAATAATATTAATGATGGAAACGTTAAAGAAGGAATTCATCTAATCTTTGATTTTATTAGCAAAGCTAATAAATACTTCGATGATCAAAAACCTTGGGAACTAGCTAAAACAAACCCTAAAGAATGTCAAAAAGTCTTATTTAACTGTACTAATATTATTTATAACGTAAATAATTTATTAAAACCATATATCCCATTCTCATCAGAAAAAGTAGATACATTTTTAAATCAAAAAATAAGTAATTGGAATTATCAAAGATTAACTAATTTAAATATTTCAAGTGAAATCAAACCTTTATATCAAAGATATGATAAAAGTGTCATTGAAGAAGAAAAAAACCGTTTAAGAAGCTAAAATGCTTCTTTTTTTCTATTAAACATTGTAAATTGTTGTAAAATGTCGTTTAAAAGTTCTTGCTATAAATAAGCATATAATGTTATAGTTTAAATAGAGAAGCAGTAATCAGAAAGGAAAACTTTTATGCGTGCTAAGATTAAAACAATTACTGCAGTTGGCTTGATGTTTTTAGGAGTAATCATCTACCTTGGAATAAATATTATAAATAATTTTAACTATCTAGATTTAGCCTATATGTTATTTATTACAGGATGTTTTATAAGATATATATACCTCAAGATTGAAACCCATGTATAAGTTTCATTTTTTTTATTAAATTTAAAATAAATATGATAAAATACAAATAAAGAGGTGTCTTATATGTTATGTTCTTGTGGCTTTAAAAATAATGAAAATTCAAACTATTGCAGTTCGTGTGGAAAACAATTGATAGACCAAAAAGTATTTCGTGAAACAAATCAAGGAGGAATTAGAAAGACTCTAAAAAGTGTGGCCAGGTTTATGCCTAAAAAAAATATCAGTTTAAACCTTTTAATTTCCTTTATCATAGTCGTAATCATCCTTATAATAAGTTCTATAATATCTGAAAATCAAACAAATCAATCTCTAATTACGATAATTACCTCAGGATTTTTATTTTTAATGATTACCTATATCAATCAAAATCTTATTGCAAGTACCTTAAGCGTTTCTAAAAACCATATTCCCACGTTTAAAGAAACCTTCACTAATACTTTTAAAACTGGAAGAAAATCAGTTATATCCTTCATTATATACTTTCTCTACTTAGTCCTAATGTCATTAATTATATCCCTTATAGACTACTTATATAGAAATAGCTATATTGATGTCAACATTTATACTATTAGTATAATCATCTATCTAATTTTAAATATTTATATCTACCCTGCTCTTGAATTATTTGTCTATGAATCAGTAAATAGTAGTCTATCTGAAAATAATATCATAACTCTTTTACAAAATGGCTTTAAACTTGCTCATAAAAATCGTTTAGCTTATTATGCCATAATTATAAGCTTTATGGGATGGTTTACCCTTGGAATATTTACCTTCTGTTTACTTTATCTTTGGCTAATGCCTTATATATACCAATCATTATCTAACTTTTATCTCTATATAAAAAAAGAAATCAAAGTTGAACCTATAAGCTCAGGACTTACAAATGATGCCATTGTTGGTATATTCTTTGCCATTTTGATTTTAATTGCCTTATTAGTAAATAACTCTGAACCAAACTCAGGAGTAAATACTTTACCTCATAATTATCCTATATCTAGACTTTAAAACATTATAACCAATGTGGTATAATGTTTTTTATATTGAAAGGACTGATTTGATGATTATCGATACCCATTGTCATTTAGACAAAGAAGATTATGAAGACGTTGAAGAAATAATTAGTCATATGGAAAACAACATTATGATTGTCTGTACAGCTACCCTAAATGATTTAGAAGAAGTAATAAAACTATGTGAAGCCCATGATAATATTTATGGAACAATTGGTATTCATCCCGAATTTGCCAGCACATATACCGATGAAAATTTAAAAAACATCGAAAAATATTTAACCCATCCAAAAGTTGTTGCCATTGGTGAAATTGGTTTAGATTATCACTATACTAAAGAAACCAAAGAAAAACAAAAACAGTTGTTAATTAAACAAATAAAATTAGCAAACAAATATCACAAAACAATAGTTATGCATACAAGAGACGCTTTAGAAGACGCAATTCAAATTTTAAAACAATATAAAGATCCAAGTATTAAAGTTGACTTTCATTGTTACGAAGGTGACGAAAAACAAGCAGAGAAACTTTTAAAATTAAACGCCACTTTTGGCATTGGGGGAATTTTAACCTTCAAAAACGATACCAGATTAAAACAAGTAGTCAAATCTATTCCTTTAACAAATATTGTCTTTGAAACAGATTGTCCATACCTAACCCCGGTACCCCTTAGAGGACATCGAAATGAACCAGTCTATGTTAAATATACCGCTAAATTTTTAGCTGATTACTTAAATAAAGATTTAGATAAAATCATTGATATTACAACAAGAAACGCCATCCGTCAATTTGACTTACCTATTAAACTATGATATACTTCAAAAGGTTTCAATTTTGAAATATGAGGTGAATTATGGAAATAACTAAGCTGGGGCGGCTAGTCAAGTGGTTTTCAATCACTTTTGTCGCGTTAGCAACACTATTTAACTCAATTAACCTGTTTTCAAAAGAAAAAGTTGAAGTAGAAAACTTAAATGAAACTAAAAACTCTGTGGCTTTAACTAAAGTCATTAAACGTGAAGTAGTAAAAACATATAACAGTAAAATTCCTACAGGCCATACAATTACAAAAAAAGAGGGGCAAGATGGACTTTCTTATGTCGATGAAAATGGTGAAACATTGGGCGTCATAACTAAGCCCGTAAATGCAGAAATCGAAATTGGAACTGGAAAAAATGGCGAATATGTAGGAAAAATGACAGGCTATGGTGCCGACTGTGCCGGATGTTCCAGCACAGGAACAGTCTCATGTAAAACCAAATATGGAAGCCATAGTCTTCGAAATAACGGTACAACATATAAAGACGATGAATATGGAAATGTCCGTATTATCGCTGCTGACCTATCAGAGTTCCCTTGTGGAACAATTATCAAAGTTGATAACCCCTCGTTAGGTGAGTTTACCGCAATAGTCTTAGATACCGGAGGAGCTATGCAAAGAGACTGGGCCAGAGGTATCGTTCACATGGATTTAGCATTCTTATCAGAATCAGATCCAAGTCTTAATTTAGCCACAAGTAGTAATGTTAAATATAGTGTTCAAAGATGGGGATGGTAAAACATCTCTGTTTTTTTATAATTTGACAAATCAAATAATAAGCGTATAATAAACACACTGAAAGAGGGGATATTATGGAAATCGAAAAATTAAAAAAAATAGGATTATCTACTAATAATTTAAAAATATATCAAGAAATTCCAGATGAATATTTAAATACGATTGAATCTATATACTTTAACAATGATTTAACCTTAGAAGAAAGACAAACTTTTCAAGAAAAAATAGAAGCATCTATTATTGAAAAACATCTAATTGATATAAATCCGAACTTTATAGTTACATTATCTATATGTAGCCGTTTAGCAAATAAAAAAGCTGAACTACACCGTAATGAAAAAGCAATTGTTCAAACTGAAGAAGTAATAGAAAATATCGAAGCTAAACAAAAGAGATTAAAATGATTATAATACCTTTAAAGTTCACACTAAATAAAAAGAACCAAAATATGGTAAAATTTATTTAGAAAGAATTTGGAG
>CALVRJ010000045.1 GCA_944358545.1 uncultured Bacilli bacterium
CAAACCATGTATATGCTTAAAAATTTTTCCACTAATGTTTACTTTTTTTCGGGACATTTTCATAAGTTATTGACACACATTTTTAGCATATAATCTTTTTTGACTTCTTTCGGCATTTTTAGATAGACAACTTGCTTTGGATGCCTTACAATTTCAAGGGGATTTAAGTCTTCGTCATATAATTCTTTTACTTGCATAGCAAATTCATCAGTAGGTCCGAAGACTTCGATTTTATCACCTTTTTTAAAGTAATTACGCTGTTCAATTTTGGCAAGATTTGTTTTTTCATCATAATCTAGAACAATGCCAATAAAGTCTTGATTGGTTTTTTCTTCCCGGCCATTATAATACTGAACGTCCTTACTATAGTCGCCGTTAAAGAACTGGGTAATTGAATCTCTATTGGCTACTCTTCTTAAGGTTTGTTCATATTTATCATTATATGTATAGTTATCAGGATTTTGACAATATTCATCGATTATTTTACGATAAGTTCTAACAATGGTGGCAATGTAATAAGCTGAACGCATTCTTCCTTCGATTTTAAAGCTATCTGCGCCCGTCTTAATAAGGTCTGGAATATATTTGGCCATAGATAGGTCTTTGGTACAGAAAGTAAATGGTTTTTCGCCTTCTAGGTGGTCTTCTCCTTCATAAAGGTCAAAGTCCCAGCGACAGATTTGACTACAGCCACCACGGTTGGCATCTCTACCAGTTAAAAAGTTAGACAAAACACATCTACCACTATATGAGGCACACATGGCTCCATGGATAAATACTTCAAGTTCGATGTCAACGTTTTTCTTAATATCTTCAATGTCTTCTTTGGTACATTCGCGAGCTAAGACAACTCTTTCTACTCCTTCGTTTTTCCAAAATTCAATGGCTTCTTTATTTAGGCTTGAGGTTTGGGTTGAAAGATGGAGGGTTAGATTTGTATATTTTTTAGCAATTGGAATAATAGCTGGATCAGTGATGATTATTGCATCAACGTTTAATTTATCTAAGGTTATTAAGTAATCTTTTATTTTAACTAGTTCTTTATCGTGCATAGAAATATTAACTGTTATATATACTTTTTTATTTAGTTTATGAGCAAATTCAACGCCTTCTTTTAACTCTTCTTCTGTTAGATTGTTGGCGTTAGCTCTTAAGTTAAACATATTACCACCTAGGTATACGGCATCCGCACCGTATAATAAGGCGATTTTTAATCTTTCTAAATCCCCGGCTGGGGCAAGTAATTCTGGTTTTTTCATGTTACTTCACCTTATATATCGTATCTTCAAACATAAATCCCAAATTTTTAGGGTATTTGTTTGGCTTTTTATTTTTATAATCAGTTAATACTTCTTTGAAATCTTCCGTACTTATAAAGTTACTGTTAAATACCAGGTAATCGATGTTTTTAAAGTCTTCCTCAGTAGCATTTAAGATATAGGAAGAATAAACGGTAGTTCCAAGATTAGTATCTTCAATTAAATATTCATTTCCTTCTTTGGAAAGTTTGGCTTGTCCTTCGTTTTCTTTTAAATTAAATGTTTCAGTATAGTTTTTAACAAGGTGTCTTTTTGAGGTAAACATCGGAAGATAGCCAAAAATATTGACAAATAATTTTGATTTACTATTTTCTTTTATTTCTAATATTTCTCTTTTAGTAAGTTCTGATGAGAGATAAGCATACTGCACACCTTTATCGTTCCAATAGTTGACTGTTCCATAGTTGGTGGTTAAGTGTTCCTGAGCCCAAACTAACGGGGTTTTAAAGTTCATTTTTTTCTTTAGGTTAACTATGGATATATCATAGAAGATAATGCCATTTATATTTAATTTTGTAAGATTAGTTAAGGTTTTCTTTAATTTATCTAATTCATCATTATGAATATTTTTATTGACAGAGACAAATACTTCTTTATTTAATTTTAAAACTTTTTCGATTTCTTCAATGGTAAAAGTTTTAGTATAATTGACACTTAAATCTTTAAGGGGCATAATGTATCCGTCTACTAAGTTTTGGATTTCACTTGCTTCATCAATGTCATTTATAATGGCTATGATTTTATTCATAATCTTCACCTCCAACGTGCGAGATAATTATATCAAAAAAAAGCAGAAATTTCTACTTTTTGATTTCGTCATAAAAATTAGCTAAGGTTACTGACATATACGGGAAAAGCCAAAGATAGAGGATTCCAAAGGTAAATGCACCTAAAATAATCCATCCTGTAAAACTAAAGACTAGAAGAATGTAATCATTTTTATAGCCATCTATCATATTAGTACTTTTCTTTAGAGCGTCAATTATATGAATGTCATTATTATCATATAAGATGAAATAGCTTTGAGAAATGCAAATCAATAAGATGATAAAGAATAAGGGTATAGCTAAGCTTAAAGCAATCCCAATGACAATCATAAATGAAGATAAAAGAAAGTTTAAGTCAGTTTGATAATCCATAAATACGGATAAGGAGTTTACAGCTATAAATTCTAATAGGTAGAAAGTTATACCGATAATATAATAAATTAATGATAAGCCTAAAGCTTTAAAGAGCAAGTCTGTTCTAGTAAAAAAATCTTTAAAACTCGTCTTTTCATTACGGGCTGTTTTTAAAATTATTTGAACAAAGCCCATGGAAAGCAAACCTAGTAAAATTAAGCCTAAAATCCAACTTAATGGTTGATCATTAATTATTTTACCGATAAAGAAACAACTAAGACCAAGTAATATTACAACTACAAATGATAAAACTAAAGGAAGATAGTGACCTCTTAGGCTATTAGAGGATCTTCTTTTTAAATCTTGTCTATTCATTTTTATGCCCCTTTTCTATGGCTTTCGGCAATGCCATCACCAATGTTATAAAATATAGTATTAAATTCTTGGTTGTTTTCAAGAAAGTCACGATATTTATTTATTTTGCGAACAAGAGCTCTTAAATTTTTGCTTTTGATTTCTTCAGGGTTTTTAGTTAATCCATGGAAATTTAGATTGTCTGAAATGATTATGCCTGTAGGTGTTAAATTATGTTTATATTTTTCAAAAAATTTAATATATTGAGCTTTAGCAGCATCGATAAAAATTAAATCAAATTTTCCTTCAATGTCAATATTCAAGGCATCATCATTAATTATTTTAATTCTTTTATCTAAATTGAAGCTATGGATATTTTTGACTGCTTCTAAATATCTTGGATAGTCACGTTCAATGGTTGTAATGTGAATTTTTTCATCGACTAAAGCCATTTGAATGGCTGAATAGCCAATGGCCGCTCCTATTTCTAGTATATTTTGAACATGATTTTTTTTGATACATTCTTTAATGAATTCTATGCCTGGTTTTTGAATTATTGGAATATTATTTTCTTGGGCATAGTTTTCGAGATCGGTTAAGCTGCCCATTTGCCTTCGTCCTTAAGTTTTTGAATTATTTGTTCATGTTCGTTGGCATTGCGGGTAAAGTATACTTTTTTATTAGTATCCGCAACAAAATAATAATAAGAGTTTTGTGTTGGATTTAGAGCGGCATTTATCGAGCTTATGCTTGGGTTATCAATTGGACCTACAGGAAGGCCACGCATTGATGTACATCTTGTATTATAACCATTACAGTCATTTAAATCTGAGGTGGTTAAGGTTTCAGAAAGATTTTTTCTAGCTGCATAATATGTAGTTACGTCACTTCCTAATGACCAATCATTATTTAAACGGTTATAAAATACACCTGACACCATAGCTCTATCTTCGTCGGTTTTAGCTTCGAGTTCAATTAGAGAGGCTAAAGTGAGGATTTGATGAACGTTATATGTTCCACTTTCTATTTGAGTCTTATATGGTTCTAATTTTTTAGCTGTATTATCAAGCATAGTTTCGATGATATCTTTGGATGTTAAATTTTCGGGATTGAATGTATATGTATCAGGGAACAGATAGCCCTCCAAGGCATAATAAATCTGGTCATTTAAGACGTTGTCAGTTAAGAACCAATATTTAGGTTCAAGTGATTTTACATATTCCTTGTCTGAGGCAGTAGCTATAAAATTATCTTCAGGTATTCCAGCTTTTCTTTCGACAATTTTTGCAATTTGTCTAACGTTTAAGCCTTCTCTAAAGGTAATTTTAACTCCACTATCTGATTGGTTGGATTTATCGCTCAATATTTTTATTATTTCAGGGACACTCATAGCTTCATTAAGTTCATATGTACCACTTACTAAAGTGTTTTTAGGTTTATTTAAGCTTAAATAAAGCTTATAAAAAGTGGTAGATTTAATGAGGTTATTTTCTTTTAATCTTTCGCCCAGTGAAAAATAATTGTCTCCTTGCCTTACAACAAACGTTTTAGGTGAGGTGTCTGTACTTACGGCAGATATTTCACTTTTATATGTTATTAGTAAAACAAGTAATAAGACAATTATTAGAATAAATAAAAATATTAAACATTTTTTTATAGATAATTTTCTTTTTTTCAAAATAATTATTTAGTTGAATCGTTTGATGAGTTAGAATCATCTGCTTGTTCAACTTGTTTTTGCATTTCGTTTAAGATTGTTTCAACCGTTTCCCATTCTCTTTCAGTTTCGATTGGTTTAAGTGGTAATGCTGAAAATTCATTATCACTATAAGATTTTAAATCTTTTGGATCATAAACTGAAGCATATACTCTAGTATTTCCCTCTTCATCGATTGAATGGTCAGTATAAGCAATGTAATTTTTCTTTGTTTCTGGTGATTGGAAACAGAAAAGTGCTTCACAATCTATTTGTCTTCCGTCTTCATCGACAGCTTTAAATTTTAATCCTTCATTAGTTTCGTTCATTTTTCTCAACCCTTTCTTTATCTAAATATGTCTGTAAAATGATATTGGCAGCTAAGCTATCTATTTTGGCTTTACGTTTCTTTCGAGACATTCCTTCAGAAATCATATAGAATTCAGCTTCTTTAGTCGAAAGTCTTTCATCTTGAAGCACTACTGGAAGATGAAATGTTTCTTCTAATTTCTTTTTAAATTCTAATGTCGTTTCTGCACGGGGTCCGATAGTTCCATTCATGTTTTTTGGAAAGCCTAAAATCATTTTCTCTATAGATTCTTTTTCAATAATAGTGGCTAGTTCGGTTATTGCTTTGTCATAGTTATCATCTGCAAAGTGAATGGTTCCATAGGCTGTAGCAACTGTTTTAGTTGTGTCTGATATAGAAACGCCTAAAGTTCGTGTGCCTAAATCTAATCCTATGTACTTCACTTGACCACCCTCTATTACAATAACATTGTACCATTTATTTTCTGTTTTGTACACAAAAATGTGGTTAATTTTAAAATTACGGGTTATTGGTATTGAAAAAAACAAACTTTTTAGTTTGTCTCACACTGACCTTTAGTTACGTCTGAAATGTTACTATAGGCAAACATTCCATTTTCTTCAGTACTCTCTAAGGTCCAACCTGAACCAACATAAACAGCTTTTAATTTTGTTGTATCATAAAACATACTTATACTATCTGAAACATTTTGTGTATTAAAAGAACATAAATTTATTTTTTCTAAGTTATGGCAACCTTTAAACATCTGATACATTGACGTTACATTTTCGGTATTGAAATTACTAAGATTTACCTCTTCTAGGTTATTACATTCATCAAACAGCCAATCCATAGTTGTTACTTTTGAGGTATCCCATTTACTTAAATCAAGATTTATAAGTGAACTACAATAAGCAAACACACTACTTATATTATTTATATTTGAAGTATTCCAGTTTTCCACATTTATTTGTGTTAAATTTTCGCATCCGGCAAACATTTGAAAGATATTAGTGACGTTTTGCGTATCAAAATTATCCCCTAATATAATATTTGAAAGTTTATTTTCGATTACTGTAAAATTATTATTGTCATACATGCTGAACATATTTCGCATATTAGTTACATTAGATGTATTAAACGAACTTATATCAATTGTTTCAATATTCGTACACCAAGCAAACATATAACTCATGTCTGTAACATTACTTGTATCAAAATTATTATTAAAATTTATAGAAGTTACTTCTCTAAAATCAGAAAATAGACGAGTACTATTTGGATTAGCAATAACCCCATCTTTTGCTCCAATATATAAATCATATTTTGTATTATCTTCATCATTTTGAACAATCCATGCTTTGACACTGCCATGTTTTTGGTCTTCGGATACATTCCAACTTTCTATGGCATTACTTGGAATTTTGTTATTATCTAAAAAGGTTACTGTAACAATACGATTCCTATAAAAATCTGTATGAAAGTCTCCTGTTTCATTTTCCGGTCAAGCTTTAATTACTCTAGATGGTTCTTTGATATTTCCTTTGGCGTGAAAGGTTATATTTGTAGAAAAAACCGCATATCCACTTGTCATAATTAATAAAAAAACAAATACACATATGATAATTGCTTTTTGTTTTATTTTTTCTTTTTTTCTTCTATGTCTTCCTATTCTTCTCATATATAAATCACCTATTTTTATGTACAATTTTATTGTACACCCCCCCTTTTTTTTCAGAAAAATCAAGCTTTCAGGGGGTGTTGTTTTTTTTATTTTTTATTTTATGTATTTATTACATTATATTTTAGACAAATAAAATCATTAGACTTTTGCCTAATGATTTACATAAAGGGGGAAAATAAAAATACAGGGTTAAAAAGATTTTAAAGCAATTATTAATTAAAAAACAAGACATAAAAAATAAAGGGAGGCCAATACACCTAAAACTAATCAACAAAAAAAGTTTATTTCTCAAAGTAAAGATAATGTTTGTTAAATTTCCCCCTTCATAGATATATATACGATATTTATTTCCAATTTCCTTTTTTATTTGATAATTTTTTGTTTTTTTATGATTTTTCTTATTTTATAAAGCTTTTTCAGTGTAGTGTAAAATGAGTGTTAATTTACGTTTTTGGTGAACATTAAATGTATATATTTTTGTAATATATTACTTTCTATATTTAATTTAGGTTGCTTTTAGTGGCTTTTTGACACTGTAAAATATACTATGTCAATA
This sequence comes from uncultured Bacilli bacterium, assembly GCA_944358545.1. Lineage (GTDB taxonomy): Bacteria > Bacillota_I > Bacilli_A > RF39 > UBA660 > Coprosoma. The sequence goes on from CALVRJ010000045.1 coordinate 7,041, forward strand.
TAGGTAAGATTTTTTCTTAATAATTTCTTAATTTATAGCTTATTTTTTTAGTTTATGGTATATTATTTTTAAAGAGAATAATATTTAGGATGGTGATTTTATGTATTATAAAAAAAGGAGAATAAAAAAAGGTCCAATTATTATTTTGGGAGGAATTATCTTATTAATAATTTTAATTATTGTAGGGGTTAATCTTTATAAGCATTATACTAGTGACGAATACAAGTTAGGAGAAGCTGGTTATAGTGAAAAAGAAATTAAACAGATTTTAAAAATGGACCCAAAATATATAAATTATGCGATTAATCACAAATATGAAGATGACTTTATTGCTTTAGTTAATGAGAAATATTTCATATGGAAAAATTATGATGCATACATTAAATATATAGATGATGTTTATGGAGATAAAAAAGTCGATTATAATTTAGTTGTAGCAACAGTTAATACAAGGAGTAATTATAAACCATATACCCATACAGAAGAGACTGATATGGATAAGGGTAATGCGATTTTGGTTAACAAATATTATCATTTACCTTCTAATTATGCACCTGACGATATAGTTGAAATGAGCAATTGGTATTCTTATCCGGATAACAGAATTAGGAAAAATGTTTATAATGCATTTATTGAAATGTTTAATGCGGCAAAAGAAGATGGAATTACTTTAATAGTTAATTCATCTTATAGAGACCATGATACGCAAAAACAAATTTACGACGATTATGAAAGTAATCAAGGAAAAGCTTATGCTGATAAATATGCTGCTAGACCTGATTATTCTGAACATCAAACAGGACTTGCTTTAGATATATTTACACCAGGAGCTGGTATGGCTAATTTTGAAGATACTGAGGCATTTAGATGGCTTCAAGAAAACTCTTATAAATATGGATTTATTTTAAGGTATCCTAAGGATAAAGAAGATATTACTGGTTATTCATATGAAGCATGGCACTACCGCTTTTTAGGTAAGAGTTTAGCAAAGAAAGTTTATGATAGTGGCCTTACTTACGATGAGTATTATGCTTATTATTTAGAAAAGTGATGAAATATGAAAAAAATTATTTTTGGAGTTATAGGCATTTTAACTATAACTCTTATTATTTATATGGTACTTTTAAATTATAATGAGGAATATCAATTTAAAAAGAAAATGAGAAAATCTGGTTATAATGATGAGGAAATAATTACCGTTATGGAAATGATTCCTAAAAAAGATTATGATATTATTTTAAAAAGAGAGTACAACGATTCTTTAATTGATATTATATCTTCAGATGATTTTAAAGAAAATTATTTAGATATGTACTTAGATTACTATGAAAAAAACAGTGATGAAGATATTCAAAATATAATTACAATTGTTAATTCTGGGTATGATTTAGATGATTATCCAGCCTCTTCCCTACTAGCAAAATTAGTGAATGAAAAATATTATATATATAAAAATACTGCAAGATATTTAGATTATGGTAATAGTCATAAAGAGACGCCAAGAAAAATTGTCGGTTTAGTTAATGCGAATGTGGATTTAGGTTTTTATAACAAAGTTTTGGCAAGTGATTTAAATGATAATAACCTTATTCTAGTTAACAAATTTTATTATTTAGATAAAACGTACGAACCTGATGATTTGATTATTTTAAGCGGGCAATATAATGGTGGGGTTAATAACAGACTTAGAAAAGAAGCCGCTGAGGCATTTATGAAGATGGCTTCGGCAGCTTTATTAGATAATGTTTATATTAAAAATATTTCAGCATATAGAAGTTACGATTATCAGGTTAATCTTTACGATAAATATGTAAGACGAGACGGAAAAGAAAAGGCAGATATTTATTCGGCAAGGCCTGGTTTTTCTGAACATCAAACGGGTTTATGTCTAGATATTAATTCAGCCGATGACTCTTTTAAGGATACTAAGGAAGCTAAATGGCTTCAGGATAATGCATATAAATACGGTTTTATTTTAAGATTCCCAAAGGGTAAAGAAGATATTACTGGTTATAAATACGAGCCTTGGCATTATAGGTATGTCGGTACTGATGCCGCTAGAATTATTTATGATAATGATTTAACGTTAGAAGAATATTATGCTTATTATGTGGAAAATAAAAAAAGTTAGATTAGATTATAATACCTTTAAAGTTCACACTAAATAAAAAGAACCAAAATATGGTAAAATTTATTTAGAAAGAATTTG
>CALVRJ010000046.1 GCA_944358545.1 uncultured Bacilli bacterium
CACCCAATCAAGGTGTTTTTTTGTGACTTTTTCACATTTTAAAATTTGTCCCCCCTCTTAAGTTGACATTATTGCCCTCCCCCCCAGAAAAATCAAGCTTTCAGGGGGTTCTCTTTTTTTACTTTTTGTGTATTTATTACATGATGTTTTAAACGAATAACATCATTAGACTTTTGCCTAATGATTTACATAAAGGGGGAAATAAAAATACAGGGTTAAAAAGATTTTTTAAGTCTATTTTATATTTCATACTGTATTTTTAAACACTGGGCGACAATTTGGAATGTATCTTGTAAATCCTTTGTACAATGAGTACAAGGTGATGTGAATGTCGTTATTTTTCAAGAGAATTTACGATTTAAGAGTAGATAATGACTTACTGCAAAAAGATATTGCAAATATACTTCAGGTAAACAAAAATACTTATCCTCATTGGGAGAAAGGAATGTATGAGATTCCAATAGAGATTATCGATAAACTTGCAAATTTTTACAATGTGAGTATCGATTATATTACAGGACTTTCTGATGAAAAAGGAAGTTACGGTAAAAAATATGATACTTCTTTGATTTACAAAAGACTTAAGGAACTTAGAATAAAAAATAATCTTACGCAAAAACAGATGAGTGAGATTACAGGACTTGGACAGATGAATTATTCAAGATATGAAAGAGGTCTTATTTTAATTCCTTTTTCTAAATTATATTTGATTGCTAAAAAGTTTAATGTCTCACTTGATTATTTACTTGGCAAAGAAAATAGAACTAAGGTTTTAAGTTAGTTCTATTTTTATATAAATTTACCGATAAAGTATTTCTTTTTACCACGTCTGATAACTAAGATTTCGCCATCTATAGCCATATCTTTTGTTATTGTTTTGTCTAAGTCAGTTATTTTTTCTTCATTTATAGTAATACTTCCAGCTTGAACAAATTCTCTAGCTTCTCTTTTACTTGAAGCTATTTTATTATTTACTAGGAAATCAACAATGTTTTGTTCTTCTTCTATTTCGAATTTAGGCATATCTTTGAAGATAATATTTATTTCTTCTTTAGTAAAGTTTTTAACTTTACCTGAGAACAAAGCTTCACTCATTTCAATCGCTTTAGCAGTTTCTTCTTTTCCATGTAAGAAAGTTACAACTTCTTTGGCTAAAGTTTTTTGAGCGATTCTTGTTTCTGGGTGTTCTTGTTGCTTCTTTTCAATATCTTCTATTTCTTCTTTAGTAAGGAAAGTATATATTTTTAGGTAATCAATTACTTTTTCGTCATCGCTATTTAAAAGATACTGATATATTTCATAACTTGAAGTTTTATTTTTATCGAGCCATAGGGCGTTACCTTCAGATTTTCCAAATTTTTTGCCATTTTTATCAGTAACAAGAGGCATTGTAAATCCATAGACTTCGTCACCAGTTTTTTTTCTAATTAAATCAATTCCAGCTGTAATGTTTCCCCACTGGTCAGATCCAGCACATTCTAACATACAATTTCTGGTTTGATGAAGATATAGAAAATCTAGGGCCTGCATAATCATATAAGAAAATTCTGTATATGTTATACCACTTTCTAATCTTCTTCTTATAATATCTTTATCCAACATGTAATTGACGTTGAAATATTTTCCATAGTCTCTTAAGAAATCAATAAAGTTAATGTTTTTAGACCATTCATAATTATCGACAACTTCAAAGCCAAATAAGTCTTCTACTTGTTTTTTTAAACATTTAAAATTATGTTCAATAACTTCTACTGGTTGCATTGGTCTTTCTTCAGTAGGTCTTGGGTCTCCTATTCGACCGGTTGCCCCGCCGACTAAAAGAATTGGATGATGACCGGCTTTTTCTAATCTCTTACTAATTAAAAAGCTAGATAAATGTCCTAAGTGCAAGCTATCAGCTGTAGGGTCGGTTCCGATATAAAAGGTTAAGCCACCATTATTTAATTTTTCTTCTAGATCTTCTCCCGCTTCATCTTTAATGAGTCCGCGCCATTTTAATTCATCATATAATTTCATTATTTTTCCTCCTTCATGTGGGTGACAATGTCAACACTATGACTAGTGCCAATACGAGTTGCCCCGGCTTTTATCAGTTCATCCATTTGTTTAAAAGTAGTTATTCCCCCGCTCGCTTTAATTTCTAAGATGTCATCTTTATATTTACTTATGAGTTTAACGTCGTGAGGTGATACTCCTCTTTTACCAAAGCCAGTGTTAGTTTTGATAAAGTTGACAAATGTTTCATTACATATTTCAGTCATTTTAATTATTTCTTCATCTTCTAAAAGAGATGTTTCGATTATTACTTTGAGAACTTTGCCATCAATACAGTCTCTAACTTCTTCAATTTCTTTTTTGATAAAGTCATAATCTTTATCTTTTAGCGCTCCGACGTTGATTACCATATCTATTTCATCGGCACCATTTTCACAGGCTTCGATAGCTTCATATGATTTTACTTTTGGGGTTGTGGCTCCAAGCGGAAAACCGACAACAGTACTTACTCCGATGTTAGTATCTTTAAGCATGTCTTTGGCTAAAGCGACATAACACGGGTTAACGCAGACGTTTTCAAATCCGTATTCAATGGCCTCATGACATAGCTTGGCAATATCTTTACTGGTAGCATCCATTTTTAAATTAGTATGGTCTATATATTTTCCTATTTCCATTTTAAATTCCTCCTTTTATATAAAAAAATACTATAAATATAAGGACGGATTTATCCGCGGTACCACCTTATTTCATAGTATTTTCTATGCGTCTTTAGTAAGATAACGGTTACACCGATTTGACTCAAAATATGTATTTTATTATTTAGCTTTGGTTAGTTTACATCAGCCACTAACTTTCTTGATTACCGGTTAAATAACTACTTGGTATTTCTCTTCGTCAACTGTTTAAAATATATCATATTAGTTTTATTTAGTCAATTATTTTTTATAAACATAATTTTTGGGTTTTATTTCCCGAGCTGTATTGATAAGATTGGTTACTTGATTTTTTGTTAGTCCGTCGATGGTATTTACATTAATTTCACCTGTAAGGGCCAACTTTGTTTTACTATCTTGCTTAGAGAGGATTAGTTTAGTTTGGCTCGAATTTAAATTTTCAAATAACTCTTTATTGACAACGAAACGATGGTTTTTAGTTAAATCTTGCAAGAGTGCTTTAAATTTATGTTGTTTGATTAAAGAGGCACCGGCACATATGGCACTTAGAACAATGACTGGAATGGTTTCAACAGTATTTAGAGGTAGTTCTCCAATATATGATGAAGCTGAAAAGATAACAAATAAACCACTAGATACTACCGAAAGATTTTTGGAAGTTTGCATGTTTTCTTTAATTTCGGTTTTCAAGTTATAGAAAGAAGTGTCAGATAGTTGGTTTTCCATATTTTCAATTATTTGATTTTCTAATTCTTTACTATATGTTTCTTCTTTTGTTTTGCCATCGGCAAAGTAAATTATAATTTTACTGTTTTTTATTTCATATTTTAATATAAAATATTCTGGAGCTTTTCTTTTGCTTGAATAATAATTTTTCATGTTTTCTCCCTTTCGTTTTTGTGTGCTATTGTACTCTTTAATAATTAGAATGTCAATTGTTTTTGAAACTTAAAAACTCGCTTCTTATTTTGAGAGGCGAGTTTAAATTATTTAACAACTATATTGACAAGTCTTCCAGGAATTGTAATTATTTTTACTATTTCTTTGTCTTCGATAAACTTCTTAACGTTTTCGTTAGCTTTGGCTAATGACTCCATTTCGTCTTTACTTGTGTCTTTAGCTACTTCCGTCTTACCACGAACTTTGCCATTTACTTGGAAGACTAATTCATATGTTTCATCTTCAATTTTATTTTCATCATATTTTGGCCACACTGACTCGCATAGAGGTTTACCTAGGGCATATTTTTCGTTTAATTCTTCGGTGATATGCGGGGCAAATGGATTTAGAAGGTGAAGAAGTGTACGATATTCATCTTTAGTAATACTCTCTTCATCTTCATAATTATTAAGTAAAATCATTAGAGCGGAAACAGCTGTATTGTATTTAGTGTTTTCAATATCTTCAGAAACTTTTTTAATAGTTTTATTAACTAATACTTCATTAGTATAACCTTGTTGGTCATTTAGTTTCTCCCCTATTTTCCAAACTCTATCTAGGAAACGTTTACATCCTTTAAGACCGTTTGTACTCCAAGCGGCATCTTTTTCATAGTCACCGATGAACATTTCATATACTCTTAGGGCATCAGCACCATATTCTTCGACAATACTGTGTGGATTAATAACGTTACCTTTAGATTTACTCATCTTTTCGCCGTCTGGACCTAAAATCATACCGTGAAGTGTACGCTTGTCGAATGGTTCTTTGTTTGGTACAAGTCCGATGTTATAAAGGAATTGGTTCCAGAATCTAGCATATAGAAGGTGACGGGCAACGTGTTCCATACCACCATCATACCAATCTACTTTACCCCAATAATTTAAGGCATCTTTTGAGACAAATTCTTTGTCGTTATGTGGATCCATATATCTTAGCCAATACCATGATGAGCCAGCCCAGTTAGGCATGGTATCAGTTTCTCTTTTGGCTTTACCACCACATTTTGGACAGGTCGTGTTTACCCAGTCATCAATGCCAGCAAGAGGACTTTCGCCGTCTTCGGTTGGTTCATAGTTAGCTACATCTGGAAGTCTTACAGGAAGGTCTTTTTCAGGAACTTCAACCCAACCACATTTTGGACAATTAATAAGAGGAATTGGTTCACCCCAAAATCTTTGTCTTGAGAAAATCCAATCTTGAAGACGGTAATTTACTTTTGGCTTACCAATTTTATGTTCTTCTAAGTATTCTATCATTTTATGGATGGCATCTTCTTTGCTGGTCATTCCGTTTAGAATGTCAGAATTTATATATTTTCCATCACCGGTATAAGGAAGGGTGTCACCTTCAATTACTGGAATAATATCAATATTAAATTTTTCAGCAAATTCATAATCTCTCGTGTCATGAGCAGGAACAGCCATTATTGCGCCTGTTCCATAACCCATCATAACGTAATCGGCTGTCCATACAGGTATTTCTTTTTTCGTTACTGGGTTAATTGCTTTAATTCCTTTGATTTCAACTCCAGTTTTTTCTTTAGATAGTTCTGTTCTTTCAAGTTCTGATTTAGTTCTGGCGTATTCTTGATATTTTTCAATTTCGGCCATATTAGTTATTTTACTTTTTAATTTTTCGATTAATGGATGTTCTGGAGCAATTACCATAAAGGTTACACCATAGATTGTGTCTGGTCTGGTAGTATAGACGGTTAGGGTTTCATCACCTATTTTAAAATCTATTTCAGCACCTTTACTTTTGCCAATCCAATTAATTTGACCTATTTTAACACGGTCGCTGAAATTAGTATCATCTAATCCTTGAATTAAATCTTCAGCATAATCACTCATTCTAAGTAGCCATTGTTCTTTTTCTTTTTGATAGACTTGAGAGCCACATCTTTCACAAACACCACCAGCAGAGTCTTCGTTAGAAAGTCCGGTTTTACATGTTGGACACCAGTTAATGTTTTTCTTAGCTTTATAGGCCATTCCATGTTCATAGAATTTTAAGAATTGCCACTGAGTCCATTTATAGTATTCTGGGTCAGTTGTGGCAAATTCTCTATTCCAGTCAAAGGAAATGCCGATTTCTTCTATTTGTTTTTTAAATGTTTTAATGTTTGCCTTGACAGCGTCTTTCGGATGAATATGATTTTTAATAGCGTATTGTTCAGCTGGAGAACCAAAGGCATCCCAACCGATTGGGAATAAAACGTTATATCCTTCCATTCTTCTTTTACGAGCTAAAGTATCGAGGGCTGTATAGCTCCTTACGTGACCAACGTGGAGCCCAGCTCCTGATGGATACGGAAATTCAACTAAAAGGTAACTTTTAGGTTTATCACTTTTATTTGAGGCGGCAAATGTTTGATGTTTTTGCCAATATTCTTGCCATTTTTTTTCAATGTTTTTAAAATCGTACATATTATTTTCCTTCTTTCTTTTTATATATTTTTCCTAAAAATTTATACATGATAAACATTAAAGGTATTATAATGATAAGACCAACTATCAAGCCGAGTAAAAGGCTTTTAAAGGCAATAATTATAGTAAATGTGACAGATATAATTAACGAATTAGTTAAAGCGAGACTATTTGCAAATTTTTTGAGATTTAGTTTTTTTACATCAAGATTATAAAGGGTTTGAAAATAGTGCATCTGACGTCCGTTTTTTAATTTTTCAAGTCCTTTTTTTCGATTAGTTATAAGTAATGTATAAACTAAGTAAACTATGATAAAACATAATATGAATGAAAATAAATAATACATTGGTCCTCCTTTAATAAAAAAGTATTATGAATTTATAAGGGCGATTATATCGCGGTACCACCTTATTTTCATAATACTTTTATGAATCTTTAAATGCTTAACGGGCATTATTCGTTCTATACTTATGATATAGAAAGCTCCTAAGTAAGTTCACAGGATATCTTAAAAGTTTTCACCGACCACTTTTTCTCTAAATAAGATATTTTACTGTTAATACTCTTATTCCTCGCCTTTAACTTTTAATATTATAATATATTTTTTTTGATTAATCAATCCCTATTATTGCCAAATATACTAAGTAAATGAATAAATAGGTTAATGTAATCCAAATACAAATCTAAAGCACCATAAATGGCTAGATTATCTTCACTCATGATATTCATTGTTCCAAGTCTTGTTAATTTTTGAACATCATAGGCTGTAAATCCAACAAAGATAATGATAGCGATTATTGATATAATCAAATCAAATGTTGAATTTTGCATAAATAGATTAATAATCATGCAAATTACAATAGCTATTAAGGCCATAAATAGGTATGTTCCTATTTTTGTTAGGTCAAGTTTTGTAGTTGCCCCTAATACAGCAAAAAGTGCGAATACAACTGATGTAATTAAAAATACAAATAAGACTGATGTTATTTCATATGCAATAAATATACTTGAAAATGTTAAACCACTAACAAAAGCATACAATAAGAATGATAACTTTGCAGTGAGTGGACTCATTTTAGTAATTCTTGCAGACAAGAAGATAACTAAGCCTATTTCAATGATAGCTAGAATTAATAATCCCCAGCCTCCAAAACTTGATGCCATATTTATGACAGCACTTGGATTTAATGATAAAACGTAACCTGTTAAAAATGTCACTAATAATCCGAAGCACATCCAGGCAAATACTTTAGGTAATATTTGTTTTGTCATTTTTTCCCTCCTATTTAATATTATAACATGTTAATTGTTTTTTAGAAATTATTTTATATAAAAAACTCTGAATTTAATCAGAGTTATTCAAGCACATATGGATCAGACATTGTCCCATTTCCTGAGAAGGTTATTTTACTTGGGTCTAGGTTTATGACAGGACGGACGCCATATATACCGAATGTCACATCACGATTAAGCTCACCAGATATTGTAACACGAGATTCATCAGCACGAAGCCAAGTATCAAATGTTGATGGCGACATTGTCCAAAAATCTTTTCCACTATATAGATAATAAAGATTATTTACTGATCCGTCAGCTCCACCAACGATTGATACTTCATCTGATGTGATTAATCCAACTGGATATGTAAGTTTTTCATTGCCATTTATTCCTTCAACATTAAAACTATCATTTAATTGGCAACTTAATGTTGGTCCGAGTTTGCCTTGTGATGAATAATCATGATGTCTTTCCCAACTATATACTGTCGGATTTAAGCCATAACCAGCATTGTTAAAGCCTTCCTCTTTTTTATCCGCTGTAGTTCTATTATTACAGAATATTGTATCTTTAGAAATTTTATCTGTGTAATCATTTAAATTGTTTTTATACCAGTTATCTAGATATGATTTTATGTTACTGTTTACATCATTACTTTGGGATTGTTCCTTGCTTGTAGTTCCATATCCTAACGCGCTTACATTAACTGAAGTAGAAGAATTATACTTTAATGTATAGAAAAGCCTTTGACATGTCGCATCTTTATTTGTACTAAAGCATGTATAATATCCAACTTTATCAGAAGCAATTGTTCCTTGAATTAAATCGCCTGAAACCTTATATCCTCTTCCATTTTTATCAAGTGTATAACTTGTTCCAAAATAATATTTTGATGTTGCAGATAAACCTGAATTATATGTAAATGATGCACTTCCACTATTTGTTTCGACAAAATTACTTGGGTCTGCATACATATATCCAACATATGTATTGTCATTATAGTTTTCGTTAAATGTACTATTTCCAATTTGTCTATCACTACTTGACTCACCGTTCGCATGTGGATTTTTTCCATCATATATAAGTCTTACAGTTCCATCACCGTTTACTCTAATTACTCTCCAGTAGAATCCAGCAAATTTTACATAATTTCCTGATACTGAACCTCGATAATAATATGTGTTTCCATCATCGTCATTATCCACATACATTCCAACTGCAGATGTATCATAGCTCTTTGGTGTTTGTGAATATCTATATTCTGTTATGGTCGATGTTACAACTCCAGTCGAACTATCTGTCTTTGAACTCACATTAGATATTCTATAGGTTGCCGAACCAGTTGATACCCAGTCAGTTCTATTATTTGTATAATAAGTATTTCCGTCATTTAAATTTATTTCATTTGGATTTCTAAGACTTCCTCCTGTTATTGTATATATTCCGGTTTTTGGATTAAATGTATATCCTGTTCCTATATATACTAAAGTTGAAGTAGTTGACCATGTTGATGTTGTTGTTGCATGTTTTTCATCATAAACTATACTTGGACTTATCTTTGTAAAATCTGGCGTTCCTTTAGCTTCAATAATCGCCTTTGCTTCTTCAATATTTGGATTTTGAGCTTCGGTAGCTATTAAGCAATCGCCAAAATCTTCTATTCCATTTTTCTTACAATATGATGTATATCTTATGGCTGTGGATTTTGCCTGTATCTCGGATGTATTGCCAGCTGTATCTTTGACATAAGCAGTTACTAAGTAATCTCCTTCATCTAAACTTGTAAATGTATAATTTGAATTATTACTTTCTATATATGTCTTCCCACCATCTTTACTATAGTAATATTTATATAAGCC
>CALVRJ010000047.1 GCA_944358545.1 uncultured Bacilli bacterium
CTAGCAGAGAAAGGTGATGATTTCATGAAGAAAGTTCAAAAACAAGTCGAGAAATTAAACGATGAAAATTATTTTGCAAACTTTATATCTGTAGAAGAAGATGAGAGGAAAATTAGAAACACTTATTTTGCCAATGGCAAAGAAGAGGGCGAAAAACGTGGTGAAAAACGCGGCAAAGCTGATGGAATTAAGATAGGTGAAAAACTTGGTGAAAAGCGCGGCAAAGAAAACGCTTTAATTGAAACGGCTAAAAACTTACTTAAATATGGCATGTCCGTAGCTGATATTGCAAAAAACACTGGCTTATCAAAAGAAAAAGTAAAAGCCCTTTTGTAAAACAAACAAAATACTAACGATAAAAATAAGATTCTAATTTATCTTATTTTTTTGTATTAAAAAGATGTTCTAGTTTTGTCGAAACTATACACATCTTTACACGTTTTTGATACTATAAACGTGGTGATGATATGTTGGACATTGACATAACCTCAAAACGAGGAATTTTATTTATAACGTTAAAAGGAAGATTTACTACCAATATGGTTTCCAAATTTCAAGTCGAAGTCACTAAGTTTATTCAAAAAATAGGTATCAAACAAACTATATTTAATCTTTCAGAATTAAATTATCTAAGTCAAAAAGGATTAAATGAACTTATAAAATGCTATAAACTTACAAATAACAATAATGGTGAAACCTCCATTTGGGCAAGTCCGCAAACATATAGTAAACTTCATAAAACCGTTTTAAATAAAATAACCACTGTAAATAAATATTCTTTTTCTGGGTAAAGGAGGAATCACTATCAACCTAAAAGAAGAACTAATAAAAAACCAAAACCTAATTTATAGTATTGCCAAAAAATTTAAAAACCAAGCTTCCATCGAAGATTTGTTTCAAGTCGGATGCTTAGGTATGATTGAAGCCTACAAAAAATATGACTCCTCATATGGAACTAAATTTACAACCTATGCTTATCCTTATATATTAGGTTCCATATCCGAATATGTCAGAGAAAATAAACAAATAAAATTAAGCAAAGACATAAACCAGTTAAAATCTAAAATCGATAAAGCTAAAACAATTCTCGCTCAAAATCTGATGAGACCTCCAACTATTGAAGATTTAAGTACATTTCTTGAACTACCTGTTGAACTTATAAACCGCATTGAAACATATCAAACGACATGTACAAGTTTAGATGAATTAACTGGTGATGAACTATCAAAATATGAAATAATCGGTGACAAATATTATGACAATGATTATTTAATCGCTCTTAAAAACGAATTAGAAAATCTCGAAGAGCCAGAAAGGACCATTATGAAAGAAAGATATTTTGAAGATTTAACTCAAGCCGAAGTAGCTAAAAACCTCGGACTAAATCAAGTAGATGTTTCTCGTAAAGAACGTAAAACCTTAATCAAATTAAGACAAAAATTAAATTGACAAAAACCATATTCTTCCCTATAATCAATAGTAGGTGAAGAATATGAAAAAAGGATTTACTCTAATCGAACTAATATGTGTCATCGTCTTGCTTGGCATTATCGCTATGATTGCAATTCCAACCATTAATACAGCTATCAATAATTCCAAAGAGAAAGCTTATAATGAACAAATCGCTTTAATTGAAGACACAGCTAAAACATATACGTCTAAACACTCACTAAAACTTCCAAACCAAACAAACGGTTCTAAATTATGTGTCAGTGTTGCCGAGATGCAAAAAGATGGACTGCTTACTAGTGAAGCAATTCAAAATCCTAATTATGAAGAAGGAAGTACGGATGCTAAAAAAAAGAATAAGACATTTACAGGTTCCGTTGTCATCACTTGGAAAAACAATAAATATCTTTATAAATACGAACAAAATCCTAGTTGCTAAAAGAGATGAAATTCTCTTTTTTTATTAGAAAAATATTGTATACATATATTTATTTTCTTCCATAATAATCTTAGGAGGTAAATCATGGAAAAAAATAAATATAAAAACATCGTCGACCAAAACACCCCTAAAGAAAACACCTTTTATGATTGTCTAATTGCTTTTATAACTGGTGGACTAATGGGTGTCATTGCCGAAATATTAATCGAATTTTATCAAAACTTATTAGACATACCATTTAAAAGTGCGACCGTCTGTATGCTTGTAACCTTGATAACCCTTAGCTGTTTATTTACTTGCTTTGGTTTCTTTGATAAATGGGTAAACTTTTGCAAATGTGGCCTAATCATTCCTATAACTGGGTTTGCTCACGCAACTCAAAGTGCTGCTTTAGAATACCGCAAAGAAGGATTAGTTACCGGAATAGGGGCCAACATGCTAAAACTATCAGGTGCTGTAATTATCTTTGGTGTCGTCTCAAGTTGGCTTTTCAGTATTATTAGAATGGTGGTTGGCCTAATATGACCATAAAATTTACAAATACATATATAAATGAAACTGCCACCATTACCGGACCATATGAATCAAATGGTAGATTAAGTAAATATTTTGACAAAAGTTATAACGATTTATACTTTGGTATGAAAACCTGGGAACAAGCTGAAAGCAAATTAGCTAATGATGCTATTGAAATGCTTCTGCACAAATCTGAATTAAATCAATTTCAAATTGACGCCTTTATTGGCGGTGACCTTTTAAATCAAATTACGGCTTCAAACTACGCCATGGCTAAAATAAATAGCCCATTTATCGGAATATATGCCGCCTGTACCACAAGTACCTTGGGCTTAATTTTAGCGGCAATTCTTGTCAATAACGGTTTAAACAAAGTCATAACCTTTACCTCATCACATAATAATGCCGCAGAAAAACAGTTTAGATATCCCGTTGAATATGGTGGGCCAAAACCCAAAACCTCCACCTTTACTAGTACGGGTAGTGCTGCTGCTTTACTTTCTAATCAAAAGAAGGGCATTAAAATAGAATCCGGAACAATTGGCAAAGTTATCGACCTAGGAATAAATGATGTTTATAACATGGGTGCTGTTATGGCCCCAGCTGCTGCCGAAACAATATATACCCATCTTCAAGACACTGGTAGGTCGCTAGATTATTATGATTTAATTTTAACAGGTGACCTTGGAATATATGGTTTAAACATCTTAAAAGAATATATGCAAAGTGAATATGGATTAACCTTAGGTAACTGTAATGACACGGGATTAATGCTCTATGATAGAGATGCCCAGCCTGTAAACGCCGGTGGAAGTGGGCCGGCTACCGCTCCTCTTGTCACTTATAGCTATATATTTGATCAGATGAAAAAAGGTAAATTAAAAAAAGTCCTTTTAGTTGCCACTGGTGCTTTAATGAGTCAAACTATGGCTAGTCAAAAACTAAGCATTCCAGCTATTGCTCATGCCGTCAGCTTGGAGGTGGTAAAATGATTTACTTTAACTCCTTTATTTTTGCTGGCTTTGTTTGCGCCATCGCTCAGTTTATTCTCTCGAAAACCAAACTAACTCCAGGCCATATAACCGCAATCTTTGTCTGTATCGGTGCCTTCTTAGACGTCTTCAATATTTACGATAAAATTATCCTTTGGGCTGGGGGAGGTGCCTTAGTTCCTATTACAAGCTTTGGCCATATGCTAACTCATGGTGCCATTCAAGGTTATCAAACTGAAGGTTTTATGGGACTCCTAGGAGGCACATTTGACCTAACTTCTGCTGGTATTACTACAGCCATTGTCGTCTCCTTCTTTTTAGCCTTAATCTTCAAACCCAAAGACTAACTTTAGAATAATCTAAAGTTTTTTATTTTACACATATTTATCACAAAACAATAAAAAAATAATTATTATACTTAAATTACATGCTATAATTAAAATAGAATAGGAAGAGGAAATATGAAAAAGAATATTTTAATTATTGAAATAGTTATTATAGTATTTTGTTTGTTTATGGCTGGTTTTATGTATTTTACTCAAAATAATCAAAAAACAAATAAGCAAACCGAAGAAAAAAATAATTCTCACCTAAGCCCAGCTACCTTTACCGTTGTCACATCAGGTGAAGGATTATATGCTGACACTTATGAAAATGACAGATATATTTATAAAGGTAAAAATCCAAATAACTATATAAAATTTAATGATGAACTATGGCGAATCATATCATTTGAAAGCGATGGAACTATCAAAATAATAGCTACAACTCCCGTAAAAAATAAAATGTTTAATGACTCAAGAGGAAGCGATTATTATAAAGAAGGTGACTACTGTTATGGTGCTTTCTTTGGCGAATGTAATGCATATGGTCAAACCACATATAAAAATATCGACGATAACCATGAATATTCCACTGGAATGCTTAATTACAGCTATCCAAATCTAACAGTTCATGAAGGAATAACTGAAAATTCTGATATAAATAAATATTTAAATGGTAGCTATTATAAATCTCTTTCAGCTGAAGCAAAAAAATTAATTTCTAATCATAAATTTTACATAGGTGGTCATTATGACCCTAATCAAACTTATATAAATGGTGGGGCTTATGATAAAACATATGCCACATATATGGAATATTATGAATCTCAAAGACGGGCTGAAGAAGCTATAACTTGGACCGGTAAAATTGGTCTTCCAAGTAAAATTGATATAATTGACTCTGTCGCTGGCGATGAAAATAAAGAATGCGCTGATTGGTTTAATGATGAATGTGCCCAAGCCTCTTATTTAGATAAAGATGATGTATATTGGCTCATTACCCCAAACACTAATCAAGAAGATGTATTAATATATGAAGATGAAAGCATAGAAGAAACATCATCAGATTACGAACTTGATGCTTACCCAGTTGTCTATTTAAAAAATAATTTAGTCCTGCTGGGTAAAGGAACCAAAAATGAACCGTTTGAAATAAAATAACAGAAAAAAAGCTGTTATTTTTTACATATTGACAAACATTTGTTTGATAAGTAAAATTAATATTAGATGATTTGACATATCTGATATAATATCTTATGGAAGTGATTACATGGAAGTATTTGGATATAAAGGATTTAACCAAAATCTTACAAATAGATATGGTAAAAAATTTGAAGTTGGTCAAAAATATTATATAGAAGGTGACCTCAAATGGGGACCATTAGGTAACGGCTATCATATGTGTACTAACCTTGAAGATTGTCTGAGATTTATTGACCCAAATACTTACGTTATCGCCAAAGTAAAAGGCTTTGGTAAAATCAAACTTCATGAAGACGATTATTACGGATATTACGATATGTATGTCTGTGAAGGAATTGAAATAATCAAAATACTTTCAAGAAAAGAAATCATCTCTATGATGCTTAACGTAAACGAATATAGACAAGAAAGATTTATAAAAGGATATAACCTAACTGAAAAAGAATTACAACTATTCAAAGGAGACGATAAATATGGATCAAATAATAGTCAAAGGAGCCAGGGAAAACAACTTAAAAAATATCGACATTACCCTGCCTAAAAACAAACTAATAGTCATGACTGGAGTCTCAGGCTCAGGTAAATCATCACTAGCATTTGATACAATATATGCCGAAGGTCAAAGACGTTATATTGAAAGCTTATCTGCTTATGCCAGACAGTTCCTAGGTGGCAGTGAAAAACCCGATGTCGACTCTATCGAAGGCCTAAGCCCAGCTATTAGTATCGACCAAAAAACAACTAATAAAAACCCGCGTAGTACCGTTGGAACCGTAACCGAAATATATGATTACTTAAGACTTTTATACGCTAGAATCGGAACCCCTTACTGTCCAAATCATAATATTCCTATATCCTCTCAAAGCATTGAAGAAATGGTCAACGATGTCTTAACCTTAGAAGAAAGAACTAAAATTAGAGTTCTCGGGCCCGTCGCCTCTGGTGAAAAAGGAACTCATAAAGATTTACTCGATTCCTTGCGTAAAGACGGCTACGTTAGAGTCTTAATTGATGGGGAAGAACACGACTTATCCGAAGACATAAGCTTAGACAAGAATAAAAAACATACCATTGAAGTCGTTGTCGATAGATTAATAATTAAGCCAGAAATCAGAAGTAGACTATATGAAAGCATGGAAACCGCGACTAAACTCGGTAAAGGCAAAGTCATCATCGATATAATTGGTGGTGAAAGAAAATTACTGAGTGAAACATATGCTTGTCCTCTTTGTGATTTCTCTCTTCCAACCCTCGAACCACGAATGTTTTCCTTTAATGCCCCTTGGGGTGCCTGCCCAGAATGTAAAGGTCTTGGTATAAAATATAAAATTGATGAAGATTTAGTCGTTCCTAATAAAGACTTAAGTATCAATGAAGGTGCCATCGTTGTTATTAATAGTAGTGATGAAAACAATATAACTTATACTAACTTAGAAACCGCTTGTCATCACCATAAAATCGATATGAATAAACCATTTAAAGAACTAACTAAAAAGGAAAAAGACATCGTATTTTATGGCTCACCAGAAATTATGACCTTTAATTATACATCTAAAACCGGTAATAAAAGAACAAGCAAAGGCTTTTTTGAAGGCATAATTACTAACCTTGAAAGAAGATATATGGAAACTAAAAGTACTTGGATTCGTCAGTGGATTGAAAATTATATGACCGAACTAGAATGTCCAGTTTGTCATGGTTCAAGACTATCAGATGATGTTTTATCTGTAAAAATCGGTGGCAAAAACATCTATGAAATCACTTGCTTTAGTATCAAAGGACTTTATGATTTCTTTAAAAAAATAAAGCTAAATAAAGAACAAACTAAAATATCTGAACTTATTATTAAAGAAATAAACTCTAGACTAGAATTTTTAATTAATGTCGGTCTTGAATATTTAACCTTATCAAGAGAAGCTAAAACCTTGTCTGGTGGCGAAGCTCAAAGAATCAGACTAGCTACCCAAATAGGCTCAAGACTAACCGGCGTCCTATATGTCCTAGATGAACCAAGCATCGGCCTGCACCAAAGAGACAACCAAAGACTTATCAATTCGATGCTTGAAATGCGTGATTTAGGCAATACCTTGATTGTCGTTGAACACGATACTGATACGATGAAACAAGCTGACTACTTAGTTGATATTGGTCCTGGTGCCGGAGTTCACGGTGGTACCGTTGTTGCCGAAGGAACCCCTGAAGAAGTCATGAAAAATCCAAATAGTTTAACCGGTAAATATCTAACAGGTGAACTTAAAATCGAAGTTCCTAAGAAGAGACGAAAAGGAAATAAAAAATACTTAGAAATAACCGGAGCTAAAGAAAATAACCTAAAAAATATCAAAGTTAAATTTCCCCTTGGCAAATTTATTTGCGTCACCGGTGTCTCTGGTTCCGGAAAATCTACCTTGATTAATGAAATACTATATAAAGTAATTGCCAATAACTTATACAAAAGCAAAAGTAAACCAGGTCAGTATAAATCGATTAAAGGACTAGAAAACATCGACAAAATAATTGATATCTCTCAAGCTCCAATCGGCAGAACCCCTAGAAGTAACCCAGCTACCTATACTGGCGTTTTCGATGACATCAGAGACGTCTTCACCGAAACCAAAGAAGCTAAAATGCGTGGCTATGATAAAGGAAGATTTTCCTTTAATGTTAAAGGTGGAAGATGTGAAGCATGTTGGGGCGATGGTGTTAAAAAAATCGAAATGCACTTTCTTCCAGACGTTTATGTTCCATGTGAAGTTTGTCATGGAACCAGATATAATAGTGAAACTCTGCAAATAAAATACAAAGACAAAAACATCTATGACGTCTTAGAAATGACCGTCGAAGAAGCTTTAAACTTCTTTGAAAACCATCCAAAAATAAAAAATAAATTACAAATGCTTTCTGATGTTGGCCTTTCTTATATTAAACTAGGCCAGCCAGCTCCAACCTTATCCGGAGGTGAAGCTGCTCGAATCAAGCTTGCCAAAGAACTTCAAAAGAAACCAACCGGTAAAAGCCTCTTTATCTTAGATGAGCCGACAACCGGCCTTCATACCGACGACATCAAAAAACTCCTTGTTATTTTAAACAGAATCGTCGATGGTGGAGACACTGTTATCGTTATCGAACACAATCTTGACGTTATTAAAGTTGCCGACTATATTATTGACCTTGGACCGGAAGGTGGCGATGGGGGAGGTAACATCGTATGTACTGGAACCCCAGAAGAAGTAGCTAACTGTAAAGAAAGCTATACCGGAAAATATTTAAAACCATATTTAGAATAGGAGAGCAAATATGCAAGACGAAGCTTTTATAAAAAAAGAATACAGTCACAAAAATTATATTGTTAAATATATTCGTAACCAAATGGCGGAGGAAGACAAACAAAATAATTTAAGCTTAACTAAAGTCTTAGATGCAAAAAAAGACTACTTAACGAAAGCAAGAAAACACTTAGATGAAGACAGATTTATCATCATTTTAGATGCCTTAAGACATGATTTAAGCAATAAGCAAGTTGAAATGCTTTATAACTCCTTATCATATCCTACTGACATCATTGCTTTAGCTAAAGACATCATGATTAATGGTGGTTATATAAATGAAAACTTTTCAATGATTTTTCCAGGAAATCAAACTATAGAAAGTTTCACAAGTCAAATGAGGCAAAATTATATAGACAAATTAATAAAAACATATTACTACCGTCAAATATATGAAGGGACAATAACTAATATTGACGAAGAAATATATAGATTAAGTAACGTTAATCCTGAAAACATCGATAAAAAATTCAAACAATTAACCGCAATTTTAAATTCTATCGATTTTCTTCCATACCCTTATTTTTCTAAAATGCCAGACCAAGATAAACAAAAAATCAAAGCTTTAAACAAATAAGAAGTATTTAACTTCTTTTTTTCATCTCTTTATGATACTATTAAAGTAGGTGAGTAACATGCGAAAAATATTTTTTGTCCTCTTCACATTCTTTATAATCATATCCCCATGTCTAGCTGAAAACTTTCAAATAAAAAGCAATCTTAACTAATCGTTATACTGAAATAAACAAAGACATCCAAGATATCACAAATAGGGCAAATAAAAAAAATAGATTGACTAAATGATATGAACCCCGTTTCTTGGACAAGATAGAAACGAGGTTTTTATATGTCAAAATTGAGCTATGAAGATAAAAT
>CALVRJ010000048.1 GCA_944358545.1 uncultured Bacilli bacterium
CTGTACAATACAGACTTAAATATTCATAAAATAATTATTTTTATTTAGTGTGTACTTGACAGGTACTAGTATCTTATAACCTTATTTTTTATTTAAAGAGGTGAAATTTATGGATAAAGAGAAAACCTTAAAAATAGTAAAATCTTTACTTCCATACATTATAATAATTATCATTGTTGTCTTAATCAGAACATTTATTATAACTCCTGTTCAAGTCGATGGCATGTCGATGTATCCAACTTTAGATGATAATGAAATCCTTCTTTTAAAAAAATATGATAAAAATTACAGAAGATTTGATATAGTTGTCTTTGATTATGAAGGAAGTAGACTTATCAAAAGAATAGTTGGCCTTCCTGGTGATACTGTCGAATATAGAAATAATAAATTATATATAAATGGGAAATATATTAAAGAAGACTTTTTACCAAAATATCAAGAAACATATGACTTTAACCTAACTAAACTGGGAATTACAAAAGTTCCCAAAGACCATTACTTTGTTATGGGGGATAACCGAACAAATTCAACCGATAGTCGCATCATCGGTCCTATATCTAAAGACCAAATAGATGGAACCACAAATTTTGCTTTATTCCCATTTAGTGATTTTGGAAATTTTAATAAATAAAAGGTGAAAAAAATGAATGAAAATTTAATTCAAAAATTTAAAACTGAAGGCGTTACCGTAAAATACTTTGATGACACAAACATTCCTAAAATAAAAATTATTGATGGAAAATGGTACAAAGCAATCGAACAAGATAAATCATCTGTAAGTAAAAGTGGACTTATATTTTTAGAACCACTACTAATGATTTATGCGGCTAAAAAAGGCTTATCAAGCCCTAAAGTTCTTGCCATTGCGGAAGATAATGAAAAGGCTCTATTTGTCACTGAAGAAATAAAAGGAATTAATGGTAAAGCACTACTCATGAGTAATCCAAATTATCAGGCACGGCTTGAAAATGAAGCTGAAAACTTAAGAAAACAATATGAAGACGCTGGAATTGTTAGACAGATGAAACTAAAAGACTTAGTATTTCAAATTGAAAACGGTCAAATAATAGGTGCCATTCCAACTGACTTTGAAAGAGTAAAATATAATAGTAAAATGGACTGGAATGAAATCAAAGAAATCATATCAGATTGGCACATGTTATCTTTCTCTGAAAGTGTCCCAGACTGGGTTCAAGCAAAATTAAAATAAACTTATAAATTTAATGAATAGCTTTAATAGCTATTTTTTTGTTATAAGCTAAAATAAATATACTAAAAATATTAAAATAAAAACCATATATTTATAACTAGTTTATGATATAATCTAATTAAAAGTGAGGTAGAAAATATGGGAAAATTATATCTTTTAAGTGGTGATTACATCGAAAACTCGCAAGACAAAGATGCAATTGTTAATGCCGCCAATCCATACATGATAAATGGTAGTGGCATTTGTGGTGTTATTTATAAAAACGCCGGAAGTAAGTTATTAAATTACTGTAAACAAACATATAAAATCTTAATGAAAACAGCTGAAGTAAGAATAACTCCAGGATTTGATTTAAACATGGATATTATTCATGTCCTCGCCCCAAAACATTATGAAACTAAAAACCCTATTGAAGAACTATTAACCGCCTATAAAAATATGTTAGAAACAATAATTAAACACGGTTATAAAAATATTCTCGTCTGTAGTTTAGGAACAGGTGTTTATGGATATAAACACGAAGAAGTTGCAATCCCTCTAATCACACTTTTAAATGACTTTTGTCAAAATAATGAAGTTAACATATATTTAAATAATATGTACCCAATATATAAAGACGAATATTTAAAACCTTTTTTAGAAATAAACTCTCTCAATCTAAAAAAAGACCTATCGAACAAAGAACCCAAACAAATACTAAATTATCTAAAAGAAAATAATCTAATAGAAAATAATATAAAAAATAAATATAATAATTTTGTAAAAAATAAAGAACTAGATGACATGTGCCTATCTGAGAAAATTATATGTCTGCAGTACACATTAGAAAATTTTGATGTCACAAAAGACCAAATTAAAACATTAATCGATTCATTATAGAAAGAAGATGACATTATGGTAGATAAAATAGAAATAAAAGGAGCTAAAGTTCATAACCTTAAAAACATTGATGTTGATATTCCTCTTAATAAAATCGTCGCCATCTCAGGTGTATCTGGAAGTGGTAAATCATCTCTCGCCCTAGGCGTTCTTTATGCCGAAGGATCTCGCCGGTACTTAGAATCACTATCTACTTATACTAGAAGAAGAATATCTCAAGGAGAAAAAGCTAAAGTTGATAGTATTCTTCATGTTCCAAGCGCTCTTGCCCTTCATCAAAGACCAAGCGTTCCAAGTATTAGAAGTACCTTTGGCACAGCTACTGAACTATTAAATTCTGTAAGACTACTGTTCTCAAGATGTGGAAATTATATATGTCCAAACAGTCATGTTGTCAAAGCCTCAGCTAGCGTAGCTAGAGATGAACCTATTGAGTGCCAAATATGTCATACAAAATTTAATGGTCTAAGTGCCGAAGAATATGCCTTTAATTCAGCTGGTGCTTGTCCTAAATGTGGAGGAACTGGAATAATTGAAACAGTTAATATGGACTCTTTAATTCCTAATAAAAACCTTACTATTGATGAAGGAGCCGTTGCTCCGTGGAATAGTTTAATGTGGTCTTTAATGACTGATGTCTGTAGAGCTATGGGCGTCAGAACCGATGTTCCATTTAAAGATTTAACTAAAGAAGAACAACAAATTGTCTATGACGGCCCGATGGAAAAGAAACATATCTTCTACCGTCCTAAAAAAGGAGATACAGCTTTAGCCACCGAAATGGACTTTACTTACTACAGTGCCAAAGCAACAGTTTTAAACGCCTTAAAAAAAGTCAAGGATGAAAAAAGTATGACTAGAGTATCCAAATTTCTAAAAGAAGAAACATGTCCAGAATGTCATGGACCTAGAATTAATCAAAAAGCCAATTCTACCTTATTTGGTGGCAAAACTTTATCCGAAGTATGTGATATGTCTTTAAAAAATTTAACCTCATTTATTCCGGAAACAATAGAAAAACTAAATTCAGAAGTAAAACAAATGGGTCAAAATATTTTAGAAGAATTCATGCTAAACGCTAAAGCATTACTATCATTAGGCCTTGGTTACTTAACCTTAGGTAGAGCTAGTAATACCTTGTCAACTGGTGAACTTCAAAGAGTAGAACTTGCCAGAACAGTTCGCAATAGAACAACCGGAGTTTTATACGTTTTAGATGAACCATCAATCGGTCTTCATCCAGCCAATGTCGATGGACTTATAAATCTCATGCACCAGCTTATTAAAGATGGCAACTCCGTAGTTTTAGTCGACCACGATACGCGCATTCTTAAAATAGCTGACTATATGATTGAAATTGGACCCGAAGCAGGCGCCAAAGGTGGTAAAATTATCAGTCAAGGTAAAATAACAGATGTTATTAATAACAAAAACTCCATAATCGGTCCTTATTTATCTGAAAAAGAAAATGTAAAAGTCAGAAAAGAAATACCTAAAGAAGAAATCTTTAAATTAGGAGAAATATCTTTAAGCACAAACTCTATTCATACGGTAAAACCACTTACTATCAAAATTCCTAAAGGAAGGCTTACAACTATAACTGGAATGTCAGGAAGCGGCAAAACAACCTTGATTTTAGAATCACTGTACCCAGCTATCAAAGCCAAATTAAATAATGAAAAAATGCCCGCCCACGTTAAAACTTTACAAGCAGATTGGGTTAACAAAATAAACCTCATTGACGCGACACCAATTGGTAATAATATTCGCAGTACCGTCGCCACATATTCAGGCGTTTTTGATGACTTAAGAAAACTTTATGGCCAAATAAGTCCTGAGTACACCGCTAGTGACTTTTCCTATAACACAGGAAAATTAAAATGTCAAACATGTGACGGAACTGGCACAATCTCTATGGACGTTCAATTTCTTCCAGACATCGAAATGACTTGTGACACTTGTGATGGAACAAGATACTCTGATAAAGTTGATGACGTATTTTATAATGGATATACTATTAAAGACATCATGAAATTAACAATTAAAGAAGCCTTAGAAATATTTAAAGATAAGAAAAAAATAAAAGATAAACTACAAACTCTAGTTGATTTAGGCATTGGCTACTTAACCCTTGGCGAATCTACTCCAGCCTTATCTGGTGGTGAATCTCAAAGATTAAAATTAGCTTCGGAAATCGGTAAAATTCAAGATGGCAGTATTTTTATCTTTGATGAACCATCAATCGGTCTTCATCCTAAAGACGTTCAAACATTACTTCAAGTATTCCAAAAATTATTAGATAATCAAGCAACGATAATCGTCATTGAACATGATTTAGATGTTATAAAAAATTCCGATTATATAATCGATATGGGACCAGAAGGTGGATATTTAGGAGGTACCGTTGTTGCCCAAGGTACTGTAGAAGATATTAAACATAATAAAAAAAGTATTACTGGAAAATATTTATAAAAAGGAGAGTGAAACATGGGAAAATTATATCTTTTAAGTGGTGATTATATTTTAAATTCTAAAGGCAAAGATGCCATCGTCAATGCCGCAAATAAATATATGGCTTATGGTGGCGGAATTTGCGGAGTAGTTTATAGGAATGCTGGTTCCAATCTTCTAGACTACTGTCAAAAAAATTATAAAACAGATATGGAAACCTGTGAAGTTAGAATAACCCCAGGCTTTAATCTAAATATGGATATTATTCATGTTCTTGCCCCAGAATACTATAAAGAAAAAAATCCTATTTCCAAATTATTAGAAGCTTATCAAAATATGTTAGATACCATAAGTCAAAAAGGATATAAAAATGTCCTCACCTGTAGTATTGGAACCGGTATATTTGGTTATAAACACGAAGAAGTTGCTAAGCCATTAATCTTATTATTAAATGATTTTTGCAGGAAAAATGACGTTAATATATATTTAAATAATATGTACCCAATATATAAAGACATATATTTAAAACCTCTATTAGAAATTAATCATCTAAATTTAAAAAAAGATTTAGAAAATCTAAACCCTAAAGAAATATCAGAATATTTAACAAATAATAATTTAACTGAAAATGATATCAAAATTAAATATTTAGACTTTGTTCAAAATAAAAAAATAGAAAATATGTGTTTATCTGAAAAACTTATTTATTTACAGTATACTTTAGAACTCCAAGACGTTACTAAAGACATGCTTAAACCAGTAATAGATATATTGTAAAAAAATCTTATTTAATCTTTGTAAGTACTGCCATTATATTTGCCATGCTTTCTCTATATGGATATGTAACAAAAAGGTAATATTTTATTAATATATTCACTGATTTAGTAAAATTAATTGCCAAAAGTGATGATTAAAACATTTAAATAAAACTTACTTATAGTACTGGAAAATAGTTAAAAGGATGTAATAAAATATAGCCTTTTTTATTTAATGTATAAACATATACCTTTACAAATTATAAATATTATATCTAATTAAAAATCATCTCTTAGTGCCTATTGAATAATTGTATATTTGATGTTACAATTTAAAACGTAGAGGAGGTTAGACATGGAATATGTAATTACGTTTATCGAAGGAATCGCATCATTCATCTCACCATGTGTCCTGCCGGTAATCCCAATTTATATCTCTTATTTTGCCACTGAAAGCAAAAGCATGAAAAAATCGGTTATTAATTCCTTCGGCTTTATCTGTGGCTTTAGTATCATATTCATTCTGCTAGGTGTTTTTGCCGGAACCTTTGGCAAATTTGTTCATCACTATACAAGTTATATAAATATTATATTTGGCTTATTTTTAATTGCCGTTGGTTTAAATTATATCGGAGTTATATTTATTAAATTTTTAAATAAAGCAAAAGGTTCAAATCAAGATAAAAGAAACTTAACATTCATTACCTCAGTCTTATTTGGAATAATATTTTCTCTTTCGTGGACGCCATGTGTTGGTGCGTTTCTCTCATCAGCTTTAATTATGGCTAGTACAACAGGTAGTGTTCTTAAAGGAGCCAGTTTATTATTAATATATTCTTTAGGTTTAGCTATCCCTTTTATCATTACAACATTATTCTTAGAAAAGATGAAAAAAACGTTTGATTTTATAAAAAAACATTACAATATCATCAACAAAATATGTGGAAGCATTCTCGTTTTAAGTGGTCTTTGGTATCTTATTTCGGGAATTATTGAAATTATAAAATAGGAGTGATTAAAGTGAAGAAAAAAGTAACGTTAATAATTGAAATTATCGTATTTATATTAGCTCTGTGTGGATTAACCTGTGCATATTATTTTAGTAATAATACTGAAGAAGTGGAAGAAGAGCCAGCCAGTGTTGGTATAACTGAAGTTAATAATGATAACTTTAAAGAAGAAGTTTTAGATTCTAAAAAGCCCGTCATCCTAGAATTCTCATCTAAATCTTGTCCACCATGTGTTGCCATGTTAACCACACTAATAGACATCGCTAAAAATAATAAAGACATTAAAGTAGTAACTGTTGATATTGATGATAAAAATAGTACTAAAATAGCCGAAGATTACGAAATAAGTGCAACTCCAACAATTATGGTCTTTGACGGAGGAGAAGCTAAAGGAGCTTTAGTTGGCGCTGTCAATGAAGATAAAATAATGGACTTGCTGAGAAAGTAGGGTAAATATGAAGAAATTAGAAATAGTTATTTTAATACTAATCATTATTGTCTTAATAATTACTTTTACAATAGTTGATTCTATAGGTGTCAAAGAATTAACTTGTACAGCTAAAGGTAAATCATCTGATATTAAAACATCATCAAAACTCGAAATTAAAGTGAAAAACCAAAAAATCAAAGATATGAAATTTACTCTTGATATGATTTTGCCAAAAGACCAGCAAAATCAAAAAGAGGCTTATATTAATATGGTTAGACAAACGAAACCTTATATGTCAGCCTCTGTAATTGATAATGGAGTTAGATTTGTTACAAAAATGCAAAATGGTAGTTTTATCGGTATTGATGCAGACCAAGAAATGACAATCTCAGAGTTAAAAGAAGTACTAGAAGTTCAAGGATATTCTTGTAAATAAATATTTTACTAAATTTATATTCTTTCTAAAGTTTACAAAAGAGCCTTAATTAACTTGTTACTTTTAAATTGAATAAAAAGCTAAAAACATTCAAGTATACTATAAAATGTATAAAAGACGCAAAAAAAATTAATGCTAAATAGTTCACAATTGCTAAGCATCTTAAAATAAGTAAGTAAAAAGTTGTGAACATCTAATTAATTATTTCCTCGATTGTTTAATTAAAATATAACGAATAGGAGTTTAAATCATGAAAATAATAACATTGTGTGGAAGTTTAAAATTTAAAAAAGAAATGATGGAAATAGCTGAGAAAATGGCCTTAAAAGGTAATTGTGTTTTAACTCCAGTTTATCCTGTACTTAAAAATTATGAAATAACAACTGAACAGTTAAAAAAGTTAAAAGAAGAGCATTTAAAAAAAGTAGAATTAGCTGATGCGATATTAGTCGTAAATGTAGATAATTATATTGGTAATAGTACCCATTTAGAGATAAAATACGCCGAAAAGTTAGGTAAAGAAATTTTATATTATACAAATTTAATGGTGTGATAACAAAAGTAAACTTTAAATTTTAGAGTAGATTTTTCTACTTTTTTTAGTTAAAAAATATGATATAATAAGATAGATTTAATGCAAGAAAACAATTGCCTGTAAAAAACTTTTCTCAAAAAGTATCAACTGTTTTATAAATGTTTATTAACCACATCCGAGAAATATTTATAAATAAAGAGATTGCAAAGTTTAAAAAGTTTCATATTTCCTCAAAATACAGTAAAAAAATGATAAAACATTTTAATTGATACCGCATAGGTAAACCCAATAATACTTTGCCAAGAAAGGAGATAAACTACAAATATGTTAAATGAACAAAATAATTTATTGATATATAAAGATAAAAACGGTGATATAGTAGTTGACGCAATTTATAAAGATGAAACTTTATGGCTATCTCAAAAAAGTATGGCTAAAGTATTTGATTGTAGTGTGGATAATATATCATTACATTTGAAAAATATTTTTAAAGAGAAAGAACTGAATGAAAATTCAGT
>CALVRJ010000049.1 GCA_944358545.1 uncultured Bacilli bacterium
CAGTTATAGTATAAAAATTATAAAGAAAGGAGTTTCTAATATATGTGAAAAAATCACATAATTAGATTATACGTGATTATATGGAAATTAAAAGAGATTATTATTTACAAAAATTAATCGACAGAAAAAATAATAATTTAATTAAGGTTATAACCGGTATTAGAAGATGTGGAAAATCTTATTTACTCAATCATTTGTTTAGAAATTATCTTTTAGATAGTGGGGTTTCAGAAAATCATATTATTTCTATTGCTTTAGATGATGACGATAATTCTGATTTACTGGATTCAAAAGAATTAAGAGAATACATTAATGATAATGTTTTGGATAACGACTTACATTATATTCTTTTAGATGAAATACAACTTGTTCCAAATTTTGAAGGATTACTTAATGGTTTACTTAGAAAAGAAAATTTAGATATTTATGTTACAGGTAGCAATTCTAAATTTCTATCATCTGATATTATTACGGAATTTAGAGGTCGCGGAGATGAAATTAGAGTTTATCCGCTTTCTTTTAGGGAATTTTACTCTAATTTTGATGGTAGTAAAGAAGAGGCTTGGGAAGAATATTATACTTATGGTGGTCTTCCTTTGGTGATGTCTTATAAAAAAGATGAAGATAAAATGCAATATCTAGAAAGTCAGAAACAAAATGTTTACTTAAATGATGTTATCGAAAGAAATAATGTTCAAAATAAAGAGGATTTAGAAAAATTAATTGAAATAATTGCTTCAAGTGTTGGATCACTTACTAATCCGTTAAAACTTTCTAAAACTTTTAAATCATATGATAAGAATACTTTAATAACCGATAAAACGATATATAATTATTTATCTTACTTTGAAGATGCTTTTATTATCGAAAAATCTTTAAGATATGATATTAAAGGGAAGAAATATATCGATACTCCTTATAAATATTATTTTACCGATATTGGAATAAGAAACGCCTTTTTAAATTTTAGACAGCAAGAAGAGAATCATATAATGGAAAATATTATTTATATTGAACTAAAACGGAGAGGATTTAAAGTTGATGTGGGGGTTGTAGAGGTAAGAAGTAAAGATGGAAGACGTCAATATGAAATTGACTTTATTGCTAATAAAGGTAATAATAAAATTTATATTCAATCGGCTTTAAATATTGACATAAGAGAAAAAAGAGAACAAGAAGAAAAATCTTTTATGAATGTTAATGATTTCTTTAAGAAAATTATTATTGTTAAAGATAATATAAAAAGATGGCGTGATGATAAGGGCATTATAATTATGGGAATTGTGGACTTTCTGTTAGATGAAGATAGTTTAAATTATTAAAAAACATATAACCTTGTTTTATTTTAGAGGGATAAAATGTGGGTTAATTTTATATCAGACAATGAACTTTTTGATATTATTGGTGAAAATATTAGTTATTATAGAAGGCTTTATAGTTTAGAAAAAGAAAAAATGACACAAGAAAGACTTGCAGAAATAGTTGGTATTTCTACTTCTTTAATAGGTGGGCTTGAGAGTAAAAAAACTAATCAAGGGATAAGTGTACCTACTTTATATAGAATAAGTGTAGATTTAGATGTTTCAATTGATAAACTTATTACCAAAAGAAAAAAGTGATTTTTGCTTTAATCACTTTTGTTTTTTATTTTTTTCTAAATATTTTTGAGTATTTTTAAATATTCCTAAAAATGATACTCCGGCTCCAATTGTACTTAATATTCTAACTAATAATTCTGGCGCTGTTCCTGGTCTTGCGGATACTGGGGTTTCTCTCCCGTTTGATAATGTGACATTTGTCCAACCAGAGTAGGCAATATCTTCATTACTATCTAAGCTTTGTCGAGAAATTGTATCTGTTTCACCATTAGAAAAGGTTACTTTATATATATTGTCATCAATAATAACATTTTCGACGTCACTACCTTCAAAGTAATAACTATCTGTTGATGGATATCCGATGGCAAGACTGGTTGTTAAGGCAAATGCTAAGGTACTTGTAATTATGCATAATTTATATTTATTTTTTTGAAGTTTCATCCTTTTTTCCATTATTTTCCCCTCCAATTTGTGTGTTATTCTAACATTTTATATTTTTGCTGTCAATTTTGGTATTAAAAAAAGTTCTTTTTAGGAACTTTTTGTTTTTAGAGAATCATTAATTATTTTAAGTAAATCTAGAAGATAATAGATAAAGTGTTTATCTAGTTTTACTGTGTCTAAAATAATTGTCAAATTTCCCATTTTCATACTAAATCTAAACATACGGCTTAGGCCTGATACTTCAGAAAACAGTTTTTCACCATCAAGGTTATTGGTGATATTTTTATCTAAGGTGATTTCAATTGTCGTTTTGGTTTGTTTGATATGTTTAATATTTAGTTTTTCAGCTTCTTTTTCGAATAATTCTTCATGCATATAAATGATTAAGTCTTCGGATAATTTACCAAATCTATCTTCAAGTTCATGTTTAACTTGGTTTAGAGATTTATAAGAGTTAATTGAATTAATTTTCTTATGAATTTCAATTTTAAGGTCTTCATCAGAGACGTATTTATCGTCAATAGATGTTTGAACGTCGATAAGCGGCATTTTGTCATTTGGCTCTTTATCTTGTATTTTCTTACCTTGAAGTTTATTTATTTCTTCACTAACCATTTGCATAAATAGTTCGATTCCAATACTATCAATAAAACCTGCTTGCTGGCTACCTAGGATATCTCCAGCTCCTCTTATAGATAGGTCACGCATGGCAATGGCAAATCCACTTCCAAGTTCAGTAAAGTCTTTAATTACTTTAAGACGCTTAGTAGCAACTTCTGATAACACCTTTTTATTATCATACATTAAATAGCAGTAACCAATTTTATCCGATCTACCAATCCTTCCTCTAATTTGATATAGTTGTGAAAGGCCAAAATGGTCGGCGTCCATAATTATTAAGGTATTGGCAGATTCAATATCTATTCCTGTTTCGATTATCGTCGTGCATAATAAGATATCATATTTTTTATTAATAAAGTCTATCATGACGTTTTCAAGGTTTGTTTTATCCATCTGTCCGTGCGCAATTCCAATTCTGACACTTGGAACAAGGTTTTGAATTTCGACTCTTTTGGTTTCAATGTTTTGAACATGATTATAGAGAATAAACGTTTGACCACCTCTGGCCATTTCTTTTTCGATGGCATCTTTAATTACTTCCTTATTTTCTGGAAGAACATATGTTTGAATAGGGTAACGGTTCATTGGAGGAGTTTCAATTAGGGACATGCTTCTAATTCCGGTCATGGACATTTGAAGAGTTCTTGGAATTGGTGTAGCTGATAAGGTTAAGACATCAATATTATTTTTATATTGTTTTATTTTTTCTTTATGTTTTACGCCGAATCTTTGTTCTTCATCAATTACTAATAGGCCTAGGTCTTTAAATTTAACGTCATCACTTAAGATTCTATGAGTTCCAATTAGTAAATCGATTTGACCTTTGGCAAGTTTATCTAAGGTGTCTTTAACTTTTTTTGGAGAGACAAATCTATTTAGAATAGCTATATCAACAGGGAATGATTTAAATCTTTCGATGGCGTTTTTATAGTGTTGGTCAGAAAGAATCGTCGTTGGGCAAAGTAGGGCAGCTTGTTTACCAGATAAAATGCATTTAAAGATAGCTCTAAAGGCAACTTCGGTTTTACCATAGCCAACATCACCGCATAATAATCTATCCATTGGTTTTGGTGATTCCATGTCTTTCTTTATTTCTTCGGTTACTCTTAATTGATCTTTTGTCTCTTCATATGGGAATTCTTTTTCAAAGGCTATTTGTTCTTCATTATCTTTTTCGAAAGCAAAGCCTTTTTGAGATTCACGCATGGCATAAACATGAATTAAGTCAGCGGCAATATCTTCAGCATGTTTTCTGGCCCGAGCTTTGGCTTTTTGCCAATCATTACTTCCTAGTTTACTGAGCCGTGGAACAGCACCGTCACTAGATGAATATTTGGTTATTAAATCAATTTTTTCAACTGGAATATATAATTTATCGTTATCCCGGTAAACTATGGTTAAATAGTCTTTTTTTATGCCATTTTTGACAATAGATTTAAGTCCTGTATATCTTCCAATTCCATTTGTTCCATGGACAACGTAATCGCCAATAGATAATTTCGTTATGTCTTTAATTCGTGTTCCATATTTAAATTTTGTTTTATAGTTGTTTTCGGCTTTTTTGCCATATAGTTCTTTTTCGGTAATAACAACGTATTCATCTATTTGAAATCCTTCATTTAGAGTTTTAACAATTATATTTATTTTACCTGGGAAAATGTTATTTTCGTTTGTATACGTTATGTTTGAATTTTCTAGGTAATCGAGTAGTTTATTTATTTGATAGCGGCTATTTAAACAGATAATAACTGTTTTATGAAGTTTTAAATAGTCATTTAATCTTTTATTTATTTCTTCAGCTTTTTTCGGAAATTCAGGTATTTCGACGTTGTGATAAGTAATAGCTTTTTTACTTTCATTTATATCATCAAAGATTATAGGGTCTTTATCTAATACTTCTTCTAAGGAAAACATATATTTTGTTTTAGGGTCAATTTCGATACTTTTACTATAATTCACCATTTCTTCATATAGCATTTCATAGTTTGCGAGAATGGTGCGGTAGTTATCATAGATTGTGATTTTTTTTGTTAAATAGCCTGCTATGTTTGTTACTCCTGGTTCGTTAGCTAGCTTTCGATGGGGAGTATCAAATTCACTGCCTTTAATTAATGTTTCAGTATTAGGAAAGATTGTAATTTTATCTATTTTTTTATTAGTGAGCTGGGTATCTATGTCAAATTCTTTAATAGAGTCTATTTCATCACCCCAAAATTCTAGTCTTACTGGATTTTCAAGATTTAAGGGAAAGATATCTAAAACAAAGCCTCTGGTAGCTATTTCTCCTGTCATATTGACGGTTGTTTCTTTTTTATAGCCTAAAGCAAATAGTTTTTTTATTAGGGTTTCCATGTTATATTCTTTACCGGTTTCAATGGTAATATAACTTTGTTTAAAAGTTTCTTTGGATGGTAAATATCTTAAGTAACCCATTAGGTTAGTAATTATGATTCCTTTTTCATTATTAATTATATTGTCGATTGTTTCAAGTCTAGTTACTTTTAATTCGGGAGAGGCAGCTACAGCAACACTAGTAATAAAATCATCCATAGGAAAGAACCATACTTTGTCAGTATGGTGAGTAAGTTCACTATATACTTTTTCTGCTTCATGAAGATTTGAGGTTACAAAAATAACTGATTTGTTTTCTTTTTTATATTTATCTAATATGTATAATGATTTTAATTCGGAATTTAATCCGATAATTTCATGAGCATCTTTTTTAAAGAGGTTATCTATAAAACTCATTGTTATCACCTTTATTTAGTATTGTATTTATTCATTAAATTATCAAATTTTAAAGTTAAATAGTCATTTAATATTTCGGGTGAATGAGATGTTACTTCGTTTAGCTTTTCTAAGTCTTCTTTAGGCATTTTTCCAATGACATAATTTATTCTATCTTGATTTTTATCATTAGAAATTCCTATTTTTATTCTTTTATATTCGTTTGTATTTAAATTTTGTTCAATATTTTTTAAACCATTATGTCCACCTGATGATCCTTTGTATTTTATTTTTATTTTGCCTAATGGGGTATCTAAATCATCACAGATTATTAATATATCTTCAATATTTATTTTAAAGAAATTGACAAAATCTCTAACTACTTCACCAGATAGATTCATATATTTCTGTGGTTTTAAAAGGATTATTTTTTCGCCATTATTTATGAATGTAGTGTATAATCCTTTGAATTTATTTTGATTAAAGGTTAAACCTTTTGACTTAGCATATTCATCAATAAATTTAAATCCAGCATTATGTCTAGTATTTTCATATTCTTTGCCTGGATTTCCTAAACCAACGATTAATTTCATATAATCACCCGTTTCCATGCATTATTATACTATATTTTTATAAAAAAACAAAACAAAGGTTTGTCCTTTGTTTTAGTCTGCAATTGTATATGGATTCGATAAAGTTCCGTTACCACATAATTTAATATTTGATTTTATATAAAATGTAGGTCTTACTTGATAACTGTTTGAAGCTGGGTTTGCACCTATTCTTCCATCATATCCTACATTCCAAACATATTCATGCATATTATTTGATGCACCATATGGATTAAGTAACCATTGCCATTGAAATCCTTCTTTTATGATTAAATAATTATACTCAATATCATTATAGCATTTATATGTGGCGTCATTATGGTCCATTACACTTGTACAATCGGGATTATTACTTGCTTTTACAAAGTCAGTAACATTTATTAATCCTATTTTTCCATTCCATCTATATTCTTTTTCTTGAGAAATATCGGTTTCTAATGATTGAATAATTTTTTTATCATATAAAAGAGGTCCTATGTAAAAAATGTGATTATCTATAATTTCTTTTATTTGGTTATCTAAAGTGTTATACCAACTGTTGTTTAAATATGAATTTAGGTATGAATCTTGATTTGGTAAATCAAGCAATATGTCATTTAAGCCATCCGTGATTTTAGAAATATGTTGACCAGATTTATCCAATGTTGTTTTATTATTGGCCCATGCATTACATCCATTTTGAGCATTACAATAATCATTTTTATTTGTTGAATATCTGGTATTTTTGCTATCGTATTTCATTGTTCCAATTGACTTTTCTTTAATAACTTTAATTGTATTATCGGACTCTAAAGAGACAATTCTGTATGTTTCATCATTTAAATCTATATAATTATTTGGAGAGGCTCCTTTATATACATATCTTCCTGCTTCATATTCATCTTTATATAGTCCATCTCCTACAGTAGTTAAAGTTTTTAGTAATTTGTCTTTAGCTATTTCTGGGTGGCATTTTATATTTCCCTTGGCGTGCAAAGATATATTTGTACTAAAAGCCGCATAACCACTTGTCATGATTATTAAAAATAGAAATACACTTATAACTATTATTTTCTTTTTATATTTTTCTCTTTTTCTTCTTGTTCTTCTCATATCATCACCTTAGCTTAATTTTATTTTACAACACATGTGTTCATATTTCAACACTTGTGTTGTAAATGTTTTTAAAATGTTATCATGAGGTGATTATCATGTATTATAATGAACGAATCGCTTATGAAAGAGATAGACAAAATATTACGCAAAAAGAAATGGCTTTAAAACTTGGGATTAAACAACAACAATATTCAAGATATGAAAAGGGGATAAATGTTATGCCAGTAACTTATTTACCAAAGATTTGTAAGATTTTAAATGTTTCTGCAGATTATATTTTGGGTTTAAGTAATATTAGGAACAATAAAAAAAACTAAGTAAGTAGCTTAGTTTGCAAAGAATTATCTAACCTATCACATATCAAACATTCGTTTGATATAATTTGCTACGGGAATATATTAACCGTCTTGGGTACTTGCCAACTTCTATTTTGGAATAAGGCTGATAAAACGAATAAAAAAGATTTTTTAAGATTATAATACCTTTAAAGTTCACACTAAATAAAAAGAACCAAAATATGGTAAAATTTATTTAGAAAGAATTTGG
>CALVRJ010000050.1 GCA_944358545.1 uncultured Bacilli bacterium
TATTATAACTCAAAAAATATAATAGAAAGAAAAAATCAATCTATAGGATTTCTCCTAAGATTGATTATACGAGGATGTGATTTATATGCCACGCACTTATGACAGAAATTTTAAATCTATGATTATTAATCTCGTTGTTAATGAAAAGCAATCTACTTTAGGTACCGCCAAACAATTTGACATTCCAATTAAAACTTTAGAAAAATGGATTACCGCTTATAATAAAGATCATAATGTTTTTAACGAAGATTATCTCTCTAAAGAACAACAAATTATTGAACTTAAAAAGAAAAATTCGAAACTTGAAAAAGAAAATGAAATACTAAAAAAAACGATTACTTTATTAGCAAAAAAAGAATAAATACTTATGAAACTATTTTTTTACTTTCTAAAGATTATCCTTTAAATTATATTCTTAATACTTTAGGTATTAATCGTTCTTCTTACTACTATTGGGTAAAAAATCATATTGAAGTAGAAAATAATAAAATATACTTATATCAACAAATTATTTTAATTTATTCTGAATCTAAAGGTATTTACGGTTCTCCTAAAATTACTGCTTTACTTATTAAAAAAGGCTTTTCTATTTCTGTCTCTACCGTCGCTAGAGCCATGAAAACCCTTGGTATTAAAAGCATTGTAGCTAAGAAGTTTCCTAAAAAAATTTCACGTATTACTGATAAAGAAAAAAATAATATTGTTAATCTAATCAAAGATCTAGATATTACTCATATTAATCAAGTTTGGACTACTGATATTACTTATATCAAAACTATTCATGAAGGTACTTTTTATCTTATTTCGTTTATTGATTATTTCTCTAAAAAAGTTGTAGCTTGGGGTTTATTTGATTATCAAAAATCAGAACAAATTATTACCATTCTTAAAAAAGGTATTGAAGAAAGAAAACCTTCTCCTGGACTTATTATTCATTCTGATAAAGGTTCACAATTACGTTCCAAAGAATATCGAAGATTTTTATCTAAACACAATTTTGTATTTAGTTACACTTCTTTAAATCATTCTTGTGATGAAAATGCAGCTCAAGAATCATTCCATGCCTTACTAAAAAAAGAATGGCTTTATCAAACTAAATTATACAATTATGAGGATGCCTACAGAGAAATTTATAATTACATTGAAGGGTTTTACAATCCTATAAGAATTCATTCTTCTATCGGGTATGTATCACCGGTTGAATTTGAAAAATCTTTATAGTTTTTAAAAACCCCCTCTAAAATGTGTCCAAAATATTGACAAAATCCCCTTTCAGGGGGTTGACTTTTGTTTGCGGTATATGTTATGATTTGGTTAATAAATCTGAGAAAAAGAATAGTAATATAAGCGTTATAACAAAGAGAGTTAGTGTTTGGTGGAAACTAATTTATAAACTTATATGAATCTACTTTGGAGAGAAGCTAATCACTTCCGGGTAAAACCGTTATATTAATTAAGACTTAAGTTAGGATGGTACCGTACTTTATGTACTCCTACGCTTAAGTCTTTTTTCTTTAGATTTATTAAAAGGAGGATAAAATATGATTGATATTAAATTAATTAGAGAAAAACCTGATGTGGTTAAAGAGAATATCAAGAAGAAATTTCAGAATGAAAAGTTAGCTTTAGTAGATGAGGTTATTAAACTCGACAAAGAAATGAGAGATGTTAAGCTTAAAGGTGATAACCTTAGAGCTTCTCGTAATGAAAAGAGTGCGTTTATTGGAAAATTAATGCGCGAGGGTAAAAAAGATGAAGCAATGAAAATTCGGGAAGAGGTTTCTGGATATGGTAATGAGATAGATGCTTTAGCTAAACGAGAAGAAGAATTAAATGCCGAAATTAAGAAAAGAATGATGGTGATTCCAAATATAATCGACCCTTCTGTACCAATCGGTGAAGATGATAGTAAAAATGTAGAAAATGAAAGGTTTGGTGAACCTAAGGTTCCAGATTTTGAGGTTCCATATCATGCCGATATATGTGAAAGACTTGGGGGTCTTGATAAAGAAAGTGCTGGAAGAACTAGCGGTAATGGTTTTTATTATTTGATAGGTGATGTAGCAAGGTTACACTCTGCTATGCTTAGTTATGCGCGTGACTTTATGATTGATAAGGGTTTTACTTATGTAATTCCACCTTTTATGATTAGAAGCGACGTTGTTAATGGGGTTATGAGTTTTTCAGAGATGGAAGATATGATGTATAAAATAGAAGGTGAAGATCTTTATTTGATTGGTACTAGTGAACATTCAATGATAGGCAGATTTAAAGGTCAGATTATAAAAGAAGAGGAACTACCAATTACTTTAACTTCTTACTCTCCTTGTTTTAGAAAAGAAGTAGGCGCTCATGGAATTGAGGAACGTGGTTTATATAGGGTTCATCAATTTGAAAAGGAAGAAATGATTGTCTTATGTAAACCTGAGGAAGGAATGGACTGGTATAATAAAATGTGGAAATATACAGTTGAATTCTTTAGAAGTCTAGATATTCCTGTTAGAACTTTAGAGTGTTGTAGTGGTGATTTAGCTGATTTAAAGGTTAAATCATGTGATGTCGAAGCTTGGAGTCCAAGACAAAAGAAATATTTTGAGGTTGGTTCTTGTTCTATTTTAGGCGATGCACAAGCAAGAAGACTTGGAATTAGAATGAAAACTAAAAATGGTAATGAGTATTTAACAACATTAAACAATACTGTTTTGGCTACTCCAAGAGGTTTAATTGCTTTCTTAGAAAATAATGTCAATGAAGATGGTTCTGTAAATATTCCAAAAGTTTTAAGACCTTATATGGGTGGCAAAGAAAAGTTAGTTCCTAAGGATTAGAGGTTTTTATGAATGAACTTACGAACAAGTTAATAGAAGAATATGGAGAAGATTTAGCTTTAGAAATTATAAATGGTTTTAAAGCCAAACCTTTAACAATTAGAGTTAATACTTTAAAAAGTGATAAAGATTATATAAAAAGTTTTTTGGATAATTATAATATAAGTTATAAAGATGTTTCATTTTATAAGGATGCACTTATTTTAGAATGTACAGAAGAGGTTATTAGAAATCTAGATATTTATAAGGATGGAATGATTTATTTACAAAGTTTATCTTCAATGATTCCCCCACTTTGTTTTGATTTTAAGGATAATGAATCTATTTTAGATATGGCCGCTGCTCCCGGAGGGAAAACTTGTGAAATTGCTTGTCTAACAGACAATAAGGCAAGAATTACGGCTATAGAGCCTAATAAAATAAGATGTGAACGGCTTAAATACAATGTTTTAAAACAAGGAGCAAGGGTATCCGTTTTAAATACTGATGCGAGAAGATTAGATGAATTTTTAAATTTTGACAAGATTTTACTAGACGCTCCATGTAGTGGTTCGGGAACGATTACAAATGATAAATTTAACTTCGCACTTGTAGATAAATCAATTAAACGACAAAGAGAACTTTTAATAAAAGCTGCACAGATTTTAAAAAGTGGAGGCATTCTTCTCTACTCAACTTGTTCTATTTTAAAAGAAGAAAATGAAGAAAATATTAAATATTTACTAGATACAGAAAATATGGAAGTTATAAATATAGATAAATCAAGATTTAAAGATATTCCAATTTTGCCATCAATAATGGACGGAGTTATGACAATTAAACCAAACAATTTATATGAAGGGTTCTTTATCGCTCTTTTAAGAAAAAAATAATCATTTTTGATGATTATTTTTATTTGAAAAAAGGATATGCAAAAGTTTTGCCGTATATTTATATATAGAAGGTGTTAATACTTCTTAGAAACGGAGGCAAATAATGATTGATGTCTTAGATACAAAGGAACTAAAAAAAATCGACCAGAAAACATCGTTAATACCTTTAACATATGATTTTGCATTTAAAACTTTATTTATAAAAAATCTTGATATTTTTGGCTTGTTTTTGGCTGATGTTGTACATATTCCTAACTATAATGGCGATATTGTACTTATTAATAATGAACTTCCTAAAGATAATAAAAATGAGTATAAAAAAACTTTGGATATGTTTGTGGTACTAAATGGATATATTTATATTGATACCGAAATGAATGGAAATTTGTTTATTAATGTGATAGATAGAAATGGACTTTATTTAGATAAAATTTCAATTACTCTTTTAGAGAGTGGTGAAAATATAAAAAGTTTTAAAAGAAAAATAATTTATCAGCTTAATTTAAATGCAAATAAATATGAAAATACTTACAATGATGAAATTATAGTACCCTATGCTTTGAAAAGCAAGGAGATAGTTCCTTCAAATAAATATATCGTTGTTAAAAAACTTGAATATTATAGAAATCTATATTATACTAAAGGTGTTAGAGATAGAGATGTAATATGGCTTACAGTTTTAACTGCTAAGACTTTTACTGAATTATATGAGTTATTAATTCAGGTATTGGATGACGATAAAGTTATGAGAATAATGAAGGATGCGATAAGTATGAGTAAAGATACATTCATTTTACATGAATGGGAAAAAGATAAATTAGATGCACTCGTTAAATATAATGAACAACAAAACGCGAAAAATGCCGGATTTGCTGAAGGCATTTCTCAAGGCATTGAACAAGGCATCGAAAAAGGAAAAGCATCAAGAAATATTCAAATTGCTAAAAATATGCTTAAAAAGAATATGAATATTAATGATATTTCAGAAATTACTGGTCTTTC
Source organism: uncultured Bacilli bacterium (assembly GCA_944358545.1). GTDB lineage: Bacteria > Bacillota_I > Bacilli_A > RF39 > UBA660 > Coprosoma. The sequence continues at coordinate 4,703 of CALVRJ010000050.1, forward strand.
TAATGATGAAATAAAATTGTTAAAGGAATAAATAAAAACGTTAGATTTTTACTCTAACGTTTTTATTTGGCTTCAGCCCAGTTTTTACCATAGTGAATGTCCACTTTTAGAGGAACATTTAGTTTATAAACATTTTCCATAACATTTTTCAAAATATTTTGAACTTCTTCTAATTCATCTTTATATGTATCAATGATAAGTTCGTCGTGAATTTGGATAATCATTTTACTTTTGAGATGTTTTTCTTCAAAGGCTTTATAGACTTTAACCATAGCTAGTTTAATAATGTCAGCGGCAGTTCCTTGAATAGGGGTATTTAAGGCAATTCTTTCACCACTTTGTCTTATAGTATAAACGGTATTTTTTAGTTCTGGTATATTTCTTTTGCGTTTAAACATAGTTTTAACATATCCTTTTTCTTTAGCGTGTTTAATAGAGGAGTCCATATATTCTTTAATTCCTGGATAGGTTTCTAAATAGGTGTCGATAAATTTTTTGGCTTCGACAGCTTTCATTCCAATATTTTCGCCTAAACCAAACCCACTAATGCCATAAATAATCCCAAAATTAACAGCTTTTGCTACTCTTCGCATATGGCTTGTAACTTCATTTTCTGGTACATGGAAGATATCACTAGCTGTTTTAGCATGTATATCTTTGCCATCGAGAAAAGCTTGTTTTAAAGCTGGAACATCAGCCATATGAGCAAGAACTCTAAGTTCAATCTGCGAATAATCCGCACCAACTATATAATCATATGTTGGAACAAAAGCTTTTCTAATTTCTTTGCCAATGTCATCACGAACAGGAATGTTTTGAAGATTTGGTTCAATAGAGGATAATCTACCGGTTCTAGTTAAATTTTGAGTATAAATAGTGTGAATTTTACCATCTTCTTTAATACATGAAAGTAAGCCTTCAATATAAGTATTATATATTTTAGAGAGTTTACGGTATTCAATAATATGTCCAACTATTGGATGTTTATCTTTAATTTTATTTAAAACTTCAATAGCTGTTGAGTAGCCACTCGCATTTTTCTTTTGATGAGGAAGTCCTAATTTATTAAAGAGTATGTCACTTAACTGGCTTGGAGAGGAAATATTAAATTCACAGCCGGCTTCATTATATATATCTTTTGTTATTAATTCGAGTTTTATTTTAATATCTTCACCCATTTCTTTTAAGATTTCTTTATCGACTTTAACTCCGGTATATTCCATATCGGCTAAAACAGTGGCTAGAGGAAATTCGATATCGTGAAATAGATGAGTTACTTCTTCTTCTTTCAGTTTGTTTTCAAAGAAATCTTTTGTTTCATATATAAATTTGGCTCTTTGAACTAAAGCGTTAGCTACAACATTTTCGTCAGACATTTTTAAATGAATAAATTTACCAAATATTTCTTCATAAAATTCAAGGTTATAATCTACTTGTCCAGCAAGATAAGCCATATCGTATTTAAGATTATAATCTAAAAGAGCACCAGCTATCATGGTATCAAAGGTGACATTTTTAAGTTCAAGTCCTTGATATTTTAAGGCGACGGTTATTTTTTTTAGGTCATATGTATATTTTTCGTTTTCCGTTAAAAACTTAGGATTTTGTTTTAAAACTTCTAAAGGAACATAATATGCTGCTTTATCATTGTAAATACCCATACCGATTATTTCAGAGTTATGATAATTACTACCAAATATTTCTAAGGATACACCTATCGGTCCTTCAACTTTTATTTCATCAGGACTTTTTACTATTTTATAAGTTAAATCTTTCGTTTCTTCGATAATTTTCTGTTTTTTAAGAAATGAATAGAATTCTAAGTCTTCATAAATATTATTTAATTCTGGTTGTTTAGGTCCTTGGTATTTGGTATCTTCAATATTTATTTCTAGAGGAACATTTTTAACGATTGTAGCTAAATGATAGCTTTTATAGGCACTTTCTTTATCACTTTCTAATTTATCATGAATTTTTCCTTTTATTTTATCGAGGTTCTCATAAATACCGTCTAAGGTTTTATATTCATGAAGAAGTTTTAAAGCAGTTTTTTCTCCTATTCCTTTGACTCCAGGAATGTTATCGGAACTATCACCCATTAAAGCTTTTAAATCAATGACATTTATTGGCTTAATGCCATAAGCTTCTTCAAAGGTTTTTTCATTATATCTGATATAGTCATGTTGTTTTAAGAGTTTAATGTCAACATCTGAGGAAATTAACTGAAGCAAATCTTTATCACTGCTGACAATGGTACCGATAAAATCTGGGTCGTCATCACAAAATTTACTGAAGGTTCCGATGATATCATCAGCTTCATATCCTGGTATTTCATAATATTTGATACCCATAGCCGTAAGTAGTTTTTTGGCTACGGGGAACTGCGTTTTTAATTCGTCTGGTGTTTCAATACGTCCACCTTTATAACCTTCATATTCTTCATGTCTAAATGTTTTACCCATATCAAAGGCAACTAGGACATAGGTCGGATTTTCTTCATTTATGATTTTATTTATCATACTGTTAAATCCAAGTAAAGCATTGGTTGGAAATCCTTTACTATTTCGCATAAAATTACCTGAATAGGCAGTGGCATAATAACTTCTAAACATTAGGTTGTTTCCATCAATTAGGATTATTTTTTTCATTTAAATCACCATATTTATGGTAACACAAAAAAATACTTGTTAACAAGTATTTTACATGATATTGTTTTATTTATTGTCTTTTGGTGTTTATTGGGGTTCTATAATAAATAGTGTTGGTGAGGCGAAATCCCATTGACACTATTTTTATAAAAAAAAAGAGTCACTAACCAG
>CALVRJ010000051.1 GCA_944358545.1 uncultured Bacilli bacterium
CTTTTTGTAGTGGAATAAAAATCTTTTTAAGATTTTTGAAGAAAATTACTTGACTTCTTATAGTTAGTCATCTCCTTTCTCAAAATTTTATTTTTATTATCTATATAATCTATCGCTTTATCAAGTGGACCACTTAAAACATCAAAACAACTATTATTTATAATCTTCATCATTTCACATCTACTTTTAAATAACTCCTCACTATCATATGAAGGAACATATCCAATTGGTCTTCCTAATTTATCGACAATAGTTGATGTTGTATTCCTAATGTTCTCAGACAAAATATTATAAAGCAAAAAATTGTTCTTCCAACTCTCGCCCGATTTAACTCCAAGTCTCTTTTTTCTATTATCTACCTGAATAACATCTACTTGATTAATTAAAACCGGTCTTTCCTCTAAAATCATTCCCACATCTTTTCCTAAAACAAGCTTCTTTTCATTCCACACATCCTCGGGAACTTCCGGAAAAATCATCTTCTCTAAATAAGGCATATTTTCCGTAACTGAAGAATACCTAAAATTAATAAACTTAGTTCCACCATAAGCATATAAATTATTATTAAAAAGTCCAATTACTGTTTGATCATTACTTACAAGCTTGTATCCCCTTTGAAGACACATATTAACCGCCATACTAGTCTTACCACTTCCAGCACCGCCCAAAAGTAAAATTCCATAACCATCTTTTGAAACACAAGCTGAATGACACGTTGCCTTACCATCCTCACCATATTGCTTTTCAAGTAAATAACGAACAACATAAGCTATATTAGAATCCGTAAGTTCACTCTTAGGATATCTCATATAAATACAATTTTCACCGCACTTAATAGCTTCTTCTGAAGGTTTACAGTCTAAATAAATAAAAACATCCTTAGCTTTAAAACTATCATCCAAAGTTTTCAAATCTGGAATATTCATATAATCCTTATTTTTCTCAAAAAACTCTCTCAAATTCTGATCACTTATAACCGCACATTTTGCCCCGCAACTTTCTAAACAAAACTCTTCCACTTATTCTCCTCCTTCGAAAAAATCTTCTCTAAATAATTTGCATTAAATTCTTCTAAAATAATTTTCCTAATCCTATCATTATATCCTCTTCTATCTACACTCAAATAAAATACATAAGGATCATATAATGAATTACGATTTCGTGTAATCGCATAAATCATACACCTAATTCCAAGTTCATTATATATTCTATAAACTGCTCTTTTAGCCATAAAAGAAACAGCAAATCCAGTATGATATCTTACATTTTTTCCAAAAGGAGCTTCAACCGTATGAGGCCTAAAAGCCGAAATCAAACCTTGACCATCATTCCCCCGGCCAACCACACCTTCTTCTCCGCACTCCGCACATGTTCCAATACATAAAGCATATTTATCTATCGTTCTATCATCTTTATAATTAACCCGAATAACTACTTTATAACCTTTAGGATTATCAAAATTATCTAAAGATTTATAAAAAAGTCTTTCGTATTTTTTTATAATCTTATCATATTCCATGTCACTCTTATAACAACCTTTTAAAACTGGAAGACAAATTGTCACCTCAACCTTTTTACCAATTCGCGAAACCATAAACTTAATATCTTGTCCAATATCACTATATCTAGGTGTCATATACCCATTTTCTGTCTTATCATATAAAATACTTTCCAAATATAAAGCTAACTTTTCACAAAATGTAAAATCACCATGAGCTACACATAAAGCCGTATCCCCAGCCGTTACATTTTTACAATCTGGAACATCATCAATATTTCTTGGCGTGTACCAATAATCTCTTTTTGTATTTTGCGTCGAATTAACATTTATAGTTAAATCATTATCGACATCAAGCCTTGGTAAAACTGCTTTTAAATATTTCTTTATAACTGGTTTAAAAATACGATTTAAGTCTATTTTTTCCCCATTCATCGTATTTGTAACTCTCCCATTTAAATTAACTATAATATTACTTTTCTTTAAAACTCTACCTCCCTCATATTTAAAAAGTCCCCCACCTATATAAAGTTTATCTAAATTATAATGTAAAACACATCCATAATTATTCAAACAATATTTGGCATAAGCCTTTGAACACTCTAAAGCAAGCATGTCTGCCAAAGTATCAGGATGTCCAATTCCTTTTCTTTCTGTAACTTCAATATAGTTATCCTCTGGATTTTTATAGTCATTTCTGATTATAAGCACACTTTATCCTCCTTTAATAAATAAGCTAAATCATAAATCTGTCTTATACATTCCTCTGGACTTTTATCTCTAAAATAACTCCAGTAAGCTTTTGTATAACATTTAAAACTTGCCAAAAATGAAGCTAAATTATCTATACGTGCACATCTTAAATAATGTTTTAAAGTTAAAATCCAATTACTCTCTTCAAGTTTAAAATTATAATTTTTGCGAACTTTATACCTTTTATAAAACTCATCATTAATCACTGGATCAATTACAAAATTACACTCAGGATAAAACCTAATGTTACTAAACTCTCCTAAATACTTTCTCGTCTTATCAAAACTTATTAAAACTTCTTTAAAAATTTTATCCATCTTGCCATAACTTGGCTTATGTTTTTTAAAACCAAGGCCCACCTCACTAACTCTTACTTCCTTTAAAGCTAGTAAAAACATAAAAACATCAATCCCATAACCTTTAATAAAATCTGTTTTATATTTATGAAACTTTTTTATATAGCTTTTGTTAAAACCATAATCACCACCTATTGGTTGTGAAACAATTATTCCGTAGTAATAATAAATTAAAGGTATCATTAAATGATTAGTCGTATTACCCTCATATCTTTTTCTCTTATAAACAGGAACAACAAAATCACTATCTTTTAGCTTTTTTAAAAATCTATCTACCCAAACATCTTCAAAACTAATCACATCTGCATCAAAAGTAAAAGCATAGTCTATCTCCCTCTGATAACAGTAATCCATAAAGTTAATAATATTAACGCCTTTACCTCGCTCCTTGCTTAAAATAGATACCTTTTTAGCTCTTGTTTTTACTTTCTTGAAAATTTCATTTGTTAAATCCGTACTCCCACTATCACAATTTACAATCACACACCGATAATTCTTACAAAACTTATTTAACGCCTTATCAACTAACTTCGTAATATTTTCAATATTATCTGCTTCATTATAACTAGGCAAACAAACTGCAACCTTTTTCATTTGTTATCCTCCTTTAAATACGCCAAAAAAGTCAAACAACCAAAAGCTTGACTTCTCATTTTAATAAAACTTATGCCATATTAAACCAAAATAGTCCACAAAGGAAAAATACAAAAATCACTAACGTACTTACTAAATAAACCTTACCATCAGGATTATGACTCTTTAAAACATCTTTATAATCTTTTTTATATTTAGCCTTTATTCCATTTATTTTCGTCTGATCAATTTGAATACATATGATATTTAAAAAAAAGCCACATAAAATTCTAAATATCAAGAAACAAATTATCAAAACTCCTACTATCAAACTATCCGTTAACACCTTGAAAAAAAGCCATATAAGCAAAATATCAATTAAAGATCCAATTATCCCAATAATTATATGTCCACTAAACGAAGCATACATCAGACCTAACAAACATGGCCAAATAAAATCTTTATTTTGCTCCATCACCTCAAACCTCTTATTGTAAAGTCTCAAATCGTTTTTATTGATTACCATTAAATAACCTTTTTCGATTACCTTCAAATCTTTACAATTCAAGCATTTACCATGAACTAACCTAGCTCCGCATTTTTTACATCTCTCATGCATAAAACCCACCTACTTTAATAAGTATAACCTTGTTTAATAAAATAAAAATGCATCCATGTCTGAATGCACCTTCATTTTGTCTAAACGCTAATTTTTTTAAAAATTTTACCCAAATATCTTCATTCAAGCATTATAAATGTATCACTTTTCTTACCTTTGATATAACCCTTTGCCTTTGTTCTATTTTTCTTATTCTATCTTCATTTTCCTTTATTTTATCATGCACCTTTGAAGCTTCTTTTAAAGCTTCTTGTTTTTTTAAAGTAATTTCATCTATTAACTTCTTATACTTATCATTTATCTCGGCAAGTATACTTTCAAAAGCTTGATTTGCTGCTTGGTATTTTTCTAAATATGGTTTAATACTCTCATCTTTCTTTTTCTCAGCTTCTAAAATCATTTTGTCATATTTTTCATTTATTTCATTTTCAGATTCTTTCAGAATTTCAAGTTCAATATTATTCAATTTTCGAATTATTTCTTTATCAGTACCATCTCTTTGAAGCCTCGTAACTTCGTTAATTGTTCCTCCTGCCGGCATCCAATCAGGATATTCTCTTATTCTATAATCTTTAAACTTATCATTTATTTCACTTATTTCATGTTCTTTTTTTCCTTCTAAATTCTTTATCTCCATTTGAAAATCAAACAAAGCTTTTTTTCTTTCAAAAATATATTCACTATGTAGTGGTTCTACTTCCTGTTCATATAAATTTTTAAACTTCGTTAAAGCCCCGTCATACTCCAAATATATTGACTTTAACTCCTCTTCCCTATCTTGAACCATTTTATTCTTCTCTTGCAATAATTTTTCTAAATCCTCTTTTTCTTCTAAAAGGTTAGCTATTCTCTCGATATCTTCCGCACAAAATACATCATAATATTTAACCATCAACTCATATCTTAACGGTTTTATCTTTATAGTTTTATAAACATTTTTAAGCCTTGTAAATTTATCTTTAAATTCATGAACATTTATCCCACTAAATTCATTAATATTTGAAACTCTCTCTTCCAAACCTTTGAATTTATCAATTAATAAACTTATTTTAGTTTGAAGCTCATTAAACCCATCTACATATTCTTCATAAGTCTTCTCTTCCCTCAAACATTTATCTATATATTCACTAAATAACTGTTCAAGCTTATTTGCTGCTTCTATCCTCTCCAAAATTTCTTTTTTTAAAGGTAAATATTGTAGTTCAGTAATCTTCACCTTTAATTTACCCAAATTACTCTGAATTTTTTTAGAGTTTTTATACTTTAAACTAACATCTTTAATAAATTCATCAATCTCCACTTGTAACTCATTACACTGTTCAAAGTAATTATCATTTGTAAAAGCTTTAAAAATAAAGTTATCTATAAAACTTATATAATCTAATATCATATTGTCATAACACTCAATAAGTTTCTTATTTAAATTACTATGGCACTCCATATTAACGTTATATTTTTCTCTAAGTAAATTCTCTTCATTACTTAAATTAATTTTTCTTGTTACTTCTATTAGCCTAGCTATATAATTATTTATCGTCGCAAAAGCTTTTATGCAATCTTCTATTTCATCTATTAAATTTTCTTTTTTTATTCTATTTATTATTCTATTATATTCCTCATTTAAAATATCATTTCGTTTCAGCACATCAACTATTTGTTTCTTTATTTTTAAAATTCGAAGTTTAGCTTCATTCATATTACTATTTGAACTACTTTCGCTAGAAGAATTATTTTTATTCTTTAAATAATTATAATTTAAATCATAATCTCGTCTTTTGTTTTTATCGCTTAAAAACTCATAAGCTTCCGTTATCTCTTTATACTTTTCGTCGGCTCCTATCTCTTTATTAATATCTGGATGATACTTCCTTGAAAGCTTTCTAAAAGCTTTTGTAATTTCATCCGCACTAGCATTCATTGAGACATCAAGTATTTTATAATAATCTTTAAAATCTTTTTCCACAAAAATCACCCTTAAATTTAAAACTATTATAAACAAAAGTCAGTTCAAAATAAAGTAAAATGGAATATTTTTATTCCATTTTCTTAAAAATCAAGTTAATATTCACAGTTAACCATATAAAAAGATAATAAATTTCTTTATAAACTATATTTTTTTTCAAGCTGTTTTATATCATGGTCATTTTGAATTTTTGAAATTACATTATTATATTCTTCAATATTATCTATATTTCCATCAACATACTTAATTAATAAACCTGATGTATCTATTCCGAGACTCTCCATTACATACTCATTTGCCTCATCTAAAGATATATCATCTTCTATACCAAACAAGTAATTTTCTTGAACACTTTCATCTGCACTCACAAGATAAACTTCACATTCGTCTGCACAATCGTTAGAATTTATATGCTTAATACTATAAATAGATACATTTGGCTCATCATTTACATAACTAAGTCCATAATAATAGCGTGAAAATTTTTTGTTTTTAATACTACTAAGAGAAAGATTTACCACTAATAAAGAGCTCAAAACAGAACATATACCAATTATTCCAACAAATGCGGTTGCCTTTTTTACTAGAGAAAATTTTTCATGTTTAACATTTTCAAAAAAATTCACCTTAATATCATTTTCTTTTTCATCCTTATTTTTATTTAAAAATTTCATTTTAACACGTCCTCTCTTTCACATCTATTTAAAATTAACTTTTTTGAATAAACATTTAAATCATATCTTAAATTTGTATAAAACAATTTTATAATATTTAAAAATTTATTTTTGCATATACTTATTTTCAAATAAATTCCTTAAGTTCATACATAAATGAACCTATTTTCTTCTTCCAAGCCGTTTTACATGACCACCTTCGATTTGGTGTCTTGCATCAATTACTGGCTCAGCCCAGTCTTCACTAACTTTTCCTTTTTTATGAACATCATCAACAGCTTTTTCAATCGCTTTAAAATTAGCCTCCACAGCTTCCTGACTATAAATTTCTGCATGTTCTTCATCTATTCCTAGACTAGATGCATATGATTTTGTATTATACATAGCTCCTAAGAAAATAAAATTCCATCCTTTATTTTTTAATTTTGAAATAATTTCTCTAGTATCAGTAATATCATATACATTACTACAATTATCCGCCCCATCTGTCATAATTACGACTATAACTTCCGTACTATCATCTTTTTTCTTCTCAAGATTTTTTAAATCGTCAACTAGGCTATCAAAAAATGCAGTTGAACCGCGAACTTGATACTCAAGTCCTCTAACATCTTTCACTGAAGTTCTAAAATACGGAATCTCATTTATATCATCGAATAATGATACTGTAATATAATCATCATTCATCTCTTTCTTCTCATGTCTAATAAAATTATTAAATCCCGTCATCATATCAAGCTCTGTTCCCTCGCAAGAACCACTTCTATCGAAGACAAACATTACATCAACTTGTCTTTTCGCAAATGATTTAATTGCCGCATCAAGTTCAGACTCATCACTGCCTTTTAATCCATCTAAATCTGAACTATTAAGCATACCGATATTATCTATGTCTAAACCGCTAGTTAAAGCTTCTAAATCAAAACTACTATTTCCTCTTACTACTTCTTTGCCATTATTATCTTTTTTCTTGTTAAAAAATCCCATTTTAACGCATCCTCGTATAATCAATCTTAGGAGAAATCCTATAGATTGATTTTTTCTTTCTATTATATTTTTTGAGTTATAATA
>CALVRJ010000052.1 GCA_944358545.1 uncultured Bacilli bacterium
CACCTGTACAATACAGACTTAAATATTCATAAAATAATTATTTTTATTTAGTGTGTACTTGACAGGTACTAGTATCTAATTTTATCACTTATTTTGATTATATTCTTACTCATAGCCTTATTATTTATGTTTATAATATAGTAAACTATAATAATAAAAGTACTCAAACCAATTATTTTTTGGGCAGGTACTTAGGACTAAAGTTTAAGTACTCTTTTTTTTGAAGTTTCCTTCATCTATATACATGTAACATATAATTTTTTGTTGACAAGTTTTATTAATTAAAGTCCATGATATTCATTATATACATTACTTTTTGGAATATTACGTTCTTTGGCAACTTTTTTGATAGCTTCATTTGGGGTTAAACCATCATCGATATAAAGTTCAACATGCTTTTTTATTGGAAGATTTTCAAAGTTATTTATTTCGTGATTACCATCGACAACTAAGACTAATTCGCCTTTGATATTTGGGACTTCTTTTAATAGGTATTCGAGGTCACCACGGATTACTTCTTCAAATTTTTTACTTATTTCTCTAACAATTGAAGCTTTACGATTGCCAAATACTTTTATAATTGATTTTATTGTTTTTTCTATTCGATGCGGAGCTTCATAGAAAGCAATAGGAAATGTTTGATTTTTTAATGTTTCTAATTCTTTTTCTCTTTTACTTTCTTTACTGTTTAAAAATCCGTAAAAAGTGAATGGGCCACCAGCTAAGCCAGACATTACGATAGCTGGGATTACGGCAGTTGGGCCAGGAAGACAAACGACGTTAAAGCCTTCTTCGATGGCCGTTTTGGCAAGAATATAACCAGGGTCTGAGATAACTGGAGTGCCACGGTCACTTACAACAGCTATATTTTTTCCTTCTCTTAAATAATTTATTTCTCTATTTTCATTGTTTTCTTCATTATATAAATGACTGGATATAAGTTTTTTATTTATATTAAAATGAGTTAAAAGTTGTTTTGTCACTCTTGTATCTTCGGCAAATATGATATCGACTTCTTTTAAAATGTTTAATGCTCTTATAGTTATATCTTCCAGATTGCCGATAGGGGTTGGGACGAGATATAGAGTAGGAGAACCATCATAACTTTTTTGTTTCATTTTTTCACCTTCTTGTTATTTCTTTATTGTAATTACCATTATCATCCTGGATATAAAGTGGTTCAAGGATTTTTATTCCGGGTTTGCCGTTTTTAGTTCCCTCAATTAGTAAGACATTGGCATTTTCGCCTTTTTTAGGATAGACAAATCTTATTCTTTTGGGTTCTAAATTATATTTTCTCATTAATGTAATTATATCAACTAGTCTTTCAGGGCGATGGACTAAAGCGATTGGAGCGTTATTTTTTAAAAGTTTTTTGGCTATGCTTAAAACTTGTTCAAGGGTTAAGGTTACTTCATGCCGAGCTATTGTTTTATAATCGTTTTTATTAAATCTAGATGTGCTTTTTACTTTAAAATATGGGGGATTACAGGTTATTAAGTCAAAGGAATCGGTTTCTAATTTATCTTTTAGATTTAAAATGTCGTCGTTAATTATTTCTATTTGATTTTCTAGTTGATTGATTTGAACGCTTTCTTTGGCCATTTCACTGACTTCTTTTTGAATTTCAACACCGATTATTTTTGCTTTTGTTTTTTGTGACAATATTAAAGGAATAGGGGCATTGCCGGTTCCTATGTCTAAGATTTTTTGAGCTTTAGCGGTTATAGTAGCAAAGTTTGGAAGTAATACTGAATCAATAGAAAAATTAAACATTTCTGGGTCCTGAATTATTTTAAGATTATCATATCCTAATAAGTAATGAGTAACTTTCATTGTTTTTTTACCTCGACTATACCATGTCCTGGAACTTCAACTTTATATTTTTGACTTAAGATATCAAGTCCAATTACGGTTCCTTCGCCATATTCTGTTTCAATTTCATCACCCATTTTTGGCATGTTTAATCGACATCGACAGTATTCTTCGTTTTCATATTTTAGACAGCAGAGTAGTCTACCACATAAACCATTTATTTTAGTTGGATTTAAGGAAATATTTTGATTTTTGGCCATGTTTATGGATACAGAATTAAAGTCTTCTAAAAAAAGTGAACAACAGAGTGGCCTTCCACAAGGTCCAAGACCGCCAACGATACTTGTTTCATCTCTTACTCCAATTTGTCTAAGTTCAATGCGAACTTTATATATTTTGGCTAAATCTTTGGCTAGTTCGCGAAAATCTATACGGTCATGAGAGGTAAATCTAAAGATAAGTTTATCACGGTCTAAGGTGTAAAAGGAATCGATTATTTTCATATCTAAATTGTGTTTATGAGCAAGATTACGACATTTTAGAAGGGCTTTAAAGGCATCTTTAGTGTTATGTTCTTTAGAGATAAAATCATTTTTACGAGCAATTCTAATTATGGAAGGATATTTTTCTATTTCATCATTAGATATTTGTTTTTTATAAATTACTTTACCAGTGAATAGGCCATATTCAGATTGAATGACAACAACTGTTCCTTCATCGATTTTTTTATTATTTGTTTTATAGTAGTAAATTTTACGATCTATTGGTGTTTTTATGGCAAGTAAATCTGACATGTTTTTATTCTCCTTCCAGTTTAATAATTAATTTATCCATTAAAAGATTTAAGTTAGCATTATATTTGATGCTTTGCTTTAATTCCATTATGGTATTTATTTTATAACATAGCTCACTGACGGTGTTTTTGTCAGCTATGTTTTGAACAATTTCGATTTCATCTTTAAATAAGGTTATCGGTCTATTTAGTTTGGTTGACAAGATGTCTTTATAATATAAAATCATAAGTTCAAAAGATTTATCATATTCTTCTTTTGTTTTGATATAATCATGCCATAGTTTATTTATAAAGAGTAGGGCATTTAAATGATTTTTTTCATAATAATTTATAAAGTCAATTACTTTGGCTAATTTTGTTGTTAGATTCTCATCACTTTCAGGGTTTAGTGACAAGACTGATATTAGTTTATCTTCAGTTTTAAATTCTTCAGGAAATTTTTGTTTAACGCTTTGAAAGCTTAATATTTGGCAACGCGAACGAATTGTCGGTAAAACTGTATATAGGTTATTTGTAACTAGAATGGCTGTTATGTTGTTATCTGGTTCTTCAATAAATTTTAAAATTGAGTTGGCGGATTGTTTGTTTAATTTATCAGCTCCGTTAATAATGTAGACTTTACGGTCACCCATAATTGGTTTTTTAGTGAATTCTTCTTGAAGTGCGAGTAATTTTTCTTTTTTAATCCAAAAGCCATCGGGATTGATGACTTTGATTTCAGGAAAATTATCAGTTTCGATTAGATGACAATAGCGACAGTCTGTAGGTTTTGTCATATGATGTTCTGGGCAAAGTAAGGCTTTGACAAAGCTTTTAATGAAGGCATCTGCATGACGATAATTATTGATTTCAAATAGATAGGCATGAGAACATTCATCTTTTACTATAGCATTTTTTAGTATTCGATATATTATTGGCTGTTCTGTTTGGTAATCATCTAGCATAGCTATTCCTCCTATTTTAATATATAAGTATTTTTATGATAATTAGACAGATTAAAGCTGGAAAATTAAAGAGTGTTAAGAGGCTTACTGTTATGATGTTTATGGGAATAATGGCTTTCATTGGAACAATGAGGTTATACCCATAAAGAATAAAGAAACTGACGATTATTTTTTTTAATAATTTAATGAGTTTGTTTAGCATACAACACCTCATTAAATTATATTTTGGTTTTTTTTATTTATGAAATTGTTGTACGATCTTCCATAGCTATTTCTAAAGTCAACGGATCAATATAGTCGATGTCGGCTCCCATTGGTATGCCATGAGCAATTTTGGTTATTTTAATGGGTTCTCCTTCAAGCATTTTACTAATGTATAGGGCGGTTGTTTCACCTTCAATACTTGGTTTGATTGCAAGGATTACTTCTTTAATGTTTTCATCTTTAATCCGTTTTTTTAGGGTATTTAAATTGATGTTTTCAGGATTTATACCATCAAGTGGGGAAATTAACCCTCCGAGAACGTGATAAACTCCGTTATATGTTCCAACTTTTTCAAATTGAATAACGTTTTTACTTTCTTCAACGACGCACATGGTAGAGTGGTCTCTTGTTTCTGAGAGGCAAATATCACATAGTTCATTTTCGGTATAGCTTCCACATTTGTCACATTTTTTTATTTTCTTTTTTACTTCTTTAAGTGAGTTACTAAATGTTTCGATTGTGTCATCGTCCATATTTAAGGTTGATAGGGCGAGTCTTTCAGCTGTTTTTTCACCGATTCCAGGTAATTTTTTAAAGCTTTCAATAAGATTTAAAATTGTTTTGGGGTAATTCATTAGAAAAGACCTGGCATTCCTTTTGTGTATTTACCCATTTTTCTTTCGGTTTCTTCATCTATTTGTTTGTTAGCGTCGTTTATAGCTACTTGTATCATGTCTTCTAGCATTTCAATGTCGTCTTTGTCAATTTGTTCAGCATCTATTTTAACTTTTTGAACTTCTTTTGTTCCTTTTACTTCAACGGTAACAAATGATGACTTACCAGTGAAAACTGTATTGTCTATTTCTTCTTTGGCTTTCATCATATCTTTTTGTAATTTTTGTGCTTGTTTCATCATTGCTTGTATATTCATATTTTTTCATTCCTTCCTTTATTTATATTCGATGATATCTTCAAACATGTTTAAGATGTCATCATTTTGTTTTGGTTTTAAATTATTTATATCAAAGTCTTCTTTTTGATAAATGAATTGTCTTTTTTTGTGGTTAAATTCATCTTTTATTATTTCCCAGTCACTTGCTTCGGTGGCGATTAGTTTAAATGGTTTACCGAGTGCTTGGGCAATGGTTTCTTCTAATGCTGGGAGATTTTCGTTAAAGGCTTTTGCTGTTCTTTCTTTTTGATAAACGAATATAAGGTTTTCATCACTAGCAGCTTTTAAAGTTCCATCAAGGATAATAGAGGCTGATTTGCTATAATCTGGATTTAATAGCAAGTCTTTGAGGTCATCAAGTTTTGGTCTTATTTCCATCATGGTTTTTTTACTAAATTTAGATAGAGTATTATCTATTCTTATTTTTTTGATGTGGTCAATTAGTTTTAACAATTCTGTATTATCGTTTTTGATGTTTGCTTCGACTTTTTTTTCTTGATTTACTTCTGGTTTTTCTTCAGCTTTAGTTGTAAGTGGTTGTATAGTTGTTTCTTTGATATTATTTAAGGCCGGTTGTTTTAAATTAGTTTTTTCTTCGACTTGGGTAGTTGGCGACTCTTTAATATTAGTTTCATGATTAGTTTCATGTTTTTCTTCGTTTTTAAAAGTTTTTTCCACAGGTTTAAAGTTTGTGGCAACTTTTATCAGACATATTTCGAACATTAGTTTGGGGTTTCCGGTTTCTTTCATTTCGAGATTATATTTATTTAGGTTTTCAATAAAGTCTAGTATTTGATTTTCACTTATTTTTTCAGGAAATTGTTCATATACTTCGGTATTCCTGATGTTATTTTTAAAATAGAGTGGGGCTTCTTTTGACAAGAGCAAATTTCTTAAAAAATTAATCATTTCTTCATTTATTTTTATGAAATTTTTGCCTTTATCATCGAATTCATCGGTGTTTTCTAGTATTTTATCAATATTTCCCGTAATTATTTCCACAATTAATGTACTCATTTCTTCTGGGGTTATGGTTCCATTAATGTCGTGAATGTCTTTGATGGTTATTTTGCCTTCGCAGTAGGCTCGAGCTTGGTCAAGCATTCCCACAGAGTCACGCATTCCTCCAGCAGAGAGCCGAGCTATTTCATATAGAGCATCTTTTTCAACGTCGATATTTTCTTTTTGAGCTATTTTGGTTAAGTTTTCCACAATTGCGTCGTCGCTTATGCGTTTAAAGTCTAATCTTTGGCATCTGGAAATGATAGTTTCAGGAATTTTATGGGGATCTGTGGTTGCTAAAATAAAAATTACGTGAGTCGGGGGCTCTTCTAAGGTTTTCAATAGGGCATTAAAGGCTCCAGTTGTTAACATGTGGACTTCATCTATTATATATACTTTATATTTACCAAAAGCTGGAACGAGGTTTACTTTATTTCTTAGTTCACGTATTTCGTCGACTCCATTATTTGAGGCTGCATCAATTTCAATTATGTCACTATTGTTTTTTTCTAAACAGCTAGGGCATTTTCCACATGGTATGCAACCGTTTGGGTTTTGGCAATTGACTATACGGCCAAAGATTTTGGCTATACTTGTTTTTCCGGTTCCTCTTGGTCCAGCAAATAGGTAAGCGTGATTTATTTGGTTATTTAAGATTGAATTGGTTATTATTTTTACTATTGTATCTTGTCCACAAACGTCATCTAAGGTTTGTGGTCGATATTTTCGATATAATGCTTGGTACATTTTAACCACCTCATCATTTTTTATTATATCATAGTTTAGGTTTAAAAAAAGACAATAATTTTAGTTATTTTCTTTTATTTTTGAAGAATTCGGTTATTAATTTTTCAGATTCTTTATTTTTTTCCACATTTTTTATTTTTATTTTAGGTATTGGTTTATAATTGACTTTTTTTTTGGCTTCAGCTGCATAATATATTGTTTTTATATGTGCTTGTTTTAGGACTTCTAAGCACATTGGGCATGGTTCAAGGGTTATGTATATTTCACAGTCTGAGAGGTGCCATGTTTTTTTCTTTTTACATGCAGATTCTACAGCGTTTATTTCGGCATGATGGGTAATTATGTGATTTTTTTCTCTTGTATTATGTCCTTTTGCTATTATTTTGTCATTTTCAACGATTACGGCTCCTATAGGGATATCATCGGTTTTTAATGACTTTCTTGCTTCTTTTAGGGCTATTTCCATATATTTGTTCATTTTATCACCTACAAAAAAGGTACACACATTTAGAGGAACTTAAGGCTGCTATCTTCCGATTCTGACCTGGTTCGTCCATAAATGTTGTACCTTTATAAATATATAATAAATTCGTTTTTTTTTCAATAGAAAAATATCATTTTATTTATTTTCTATGATTAATTTATGATAATGTCTTAAGTGTTAACTTTTGAAAATGTCCCAAGTCTGATATATAATATGTCACCGAG
>CALVRJ010000053.1 GCA_944358545.1 uncultured Bacilli bacterium
CATAAAGAAAACTCCAAAAAGCCTTATAAAATAAGCTTTAAGGAGTTTTTAATTTCTTAAAACTGTCAAATTCAGGAATAAAACAAAACGAGGTGATTTTAATGAATAATGTTAAAGAATTTCAAAAAAAATATGCAAAGTTTTTCGCTGAAAGATTTGTCTATAGTACAGCCGAAGTTGAAAAGTCTGATGACAAACAAATCAAAAAAGAACAGATTGCTTGCGTTTTAAAAGCCTATAAATATCTCTTAGAGAAACCGTCATCAGAGAGGTTAACCATAAAAGACATTAAGACAGTAGGGGATATTGTCAATTTTGATTCCGATACTGCTCCAGGATTTAGAAGAATTGATGTAAACCCAGGATTAAAAGCAACCTTTACTCCAAGTGATCCTAAAAACATTTTAAATAAGTTAAACCAACTTCTTATAAATTACTACTACATGTGGGAGGGAATCGACCCATTTTTAAAAGAAGCAATGTTTCATATAACATATATGCGAATCCATCCCTTTGAAGACGGTAATAAGAGAAGTGCCAAACTCATTACCACCATCAACCTTTTAAAAGAAGGAATTCCACCTGTCATAATTACTAAAGAAGATACTGATGAATATTATGAATTTATCAACAATTGTGATTATAATGGATTTGCTGAATTCTTAAAACAAAGATCAAACCTTGAAGATAATACTATGATAGGCTTTTATAAAATAGTTGAAAATATCTCTCCACTAGAAGAAGTAGACAACAACAGAATTAGAAAAATATTGCAAAAAAGCGTTAAATAACGCTTTTTATGTTGCCTTAACCGTTGGAACTGATTCATCTAAAGAAACCTCAGCTAAAGAAGGTTCAGTCCCTTTTAAATAATAAAGAATCTTTGCCTTATTGCCATCGGTTGCTAGTTTTCCACTAATCGGGTCAACAGCTACCCCGACCACATTACTGGGAGTTTCATACCACGTCTCCTCATCAGATTTACCATCTAAATATTTTTCAATTGCATCAGCCCATGTATTTTTTATATTTGAACTATCCTTATTACTTACTTCCTTATTATCGTCATATCCTGACCAAAGACCTAAAACCACATCTTTATTATATCCAAAAATTAAATTGTCAGTCTTTGTGGTACCACTTTTAATTGCATATTTTCTACTTAATTTTGGTGCAATACTTAGACAAGTTGGAACATTGTAATCCTCAAATTCCTTCGCATAAGTAGTTGTCAAAAGTTCATTTAAAATATAAACCGTATTTTTGTTTAAAACATTTTCCGGACTAGGATTATATTCATATAAAACATTCCCATCCATATCAGTAACCTTACTTATAAAATAAGGCTTTGTTTTATAACCCTCTGAAGCTAAAGTACCATACGCACTTACCATATCCATAAGCCCAATCTCTTCCGCTCCTAAAGCAAGTGATGGAACTTCCTCAAAAGTTTGATTAATTCCAACTCTATTTAATATTTCTGGTAAAGCACTTTCCCCTAAAAACAAATGAGTTTTTACCGCATAAATATTATCTGAATAACTTATTGCCGCAGCTAGACTAATTGGACCATTCGCATATTTATCATTGTAATTCTTTGGTGAATAAGTTTTTCCTCCTGAAAAACTAAAAGTCGTTTTTTCACTAGTAAAAGTTGTCGATGGTGTAAATCCATTTTCCAAAGCCGAATAATAAAGAAAAGGTTTAATAGTTGACCCAACTTGCCTCTTAGCTTTAGTCGCTCGGTTATACTGACTCTTATTATAATCCATTCCCCCCGTCAGCGCTAAAACTTTACCAGTATTTGGGTCCATCATAATTCCTGCCATCTGAATATCTTTATTCGTCATATTCTTTGAAATAGAATCTTCTAAAGAACTTTGAGCTTTTGAATCTAAATTAGTATATATCTTTATTCCTCCTGTTTCTAAAAATGAAGAAGGAATAGATTTAATACTTGCAAGTTCATCCATTACTGCATCTTGATAATAACGAGTCAAATCAGACTTTGTATCTTCTTCACCCTTTTGATAGACAAGCTTCGTCTTATAAGCTTCTTTCGCCTCACTTTCCGTAATATCTTCGTTATCCACCATTGCCTTTAAAATAACCCATTGCCTTTCTTTCGCCTTTTTTTCATTAGCTAGTGGAGAATAAGCAGACGGATTTTTTGGTATCCCCGCCAGCATACTTGCCTCGGCCAAATTGAGATCTTTCGCCTCTTTATTAAAATAATAATTAGCCGCATTTTCAATTCCAAAAATACCACCATAGTTTATCGTATTTAAATACCCCTCGAGTATCTCGTCTTTTGAATAATGCGTTTCCAGTCTTATCGTTATAAGTGCTTCTTTTATTTTTCTACTCCATGTTTTATCAAACTCTAAAAATAAATTCTTAGAATACTGTTGGGTAATTGTTGATGCCCCTTGCTTATTTTCTCCTGAACTAATATTTATCATCAGTGCTTTTGCAATTCTTAAAAAATCAAAACCATGATGTTTATAAAAATGTTTGTCTTCCGTATCGATAGTTGCTTCTATCAAATAATCGGAAATATCGTCCAAACTAGCCCAGTCCGAAGATGCACCCGTATCGTAGGCATTTCCTTCATTATCGTAAAAATAGTAACCATTCGCTCCGCCAATTGGTAATTTTGGTTGTAAATAAGCATATAAATAAATTCCACCATAAATAACTAAAACAGAAACAATTAATAAACAAATAATTAGCCAAGTTTTCTTTTTTTTCTTCTTTTTTTTCATTATAATCACCTGGCTTTCTAAAATTATTATTAGAAAATTTGTTAAAATTATAAGTAAAAATTTAAATATATGTTATAATCTTGTCATCGGAAGTGATAAAATGAGTAAAATACAAATAAAGGCTGAAACGAAATCCAAAAATTCAAGTCATAAATTTATAGGTAAAGGTTTGAAACGAGGCCCTAAAATAATTTACTATGATGGTAAAATAAAAACTCAAATAATCATTGAAGATAAAATTAGCATTATTAGAGAAGGCGAATATTATATCGAATTAAACCTTCAAGAAAAAAATAATCTCGAAGGAAAATATCAAACCGCTTATGGTTATTTATCCCTAAAATCGTCAAATGTCCATATAAATAAAACTGCAAACAGCCTTTATTTAAAATACGATTTGCTTGTCAACGATGAATTTGTTGACACTTTTGAATATAATTTAAATTTTAGTCTTGACACTATATCATAATATGGTACAATGTTCTAAGATTTAAAACGTAGGAGGGATTATTTATGAAATTAAATAAAATGCCAAAAGAAGAATTAGAACAACTATCTTACCAAGAACTTGCTCAAAAAATTCTTGAAGAAGAAGGAAAAAATTTAAATACACCAGCAATCTTCAAAAAAATATGTGACCTTTTAGGTATGTCAGATGAAGATTATACAAATAAAATAGGCGATTTTTACACTTCTTTAACAACTGATAAAAACTTTGTTCCACTAGGAGATGGAACTTGGGACCTTCGTGACCGTCATTCGATTAAAGTTGACTTAGATGAAGACGAAGATGAAGATGATGAACTTGCTGAAACAGAAGAAGAATTAGATGATGAACTCGATGACATGGCCCCTGAAGAACTTGACGACATGAATGACGTTAACGATGATTTAGCCGATATGGATGATGAAGAAGAGGATTTAAGAGTAATTGAAGACGACGAATTAGATGAATAATTCGTTTTTTTAAAAGCCTGAAATAACTAAAACATTTGCTTAAATAATATATTTATAGTATAATTGAAAAGAAAAAAAGGTGATTACATGAAAGAAAGATTACAAGCAATTGAAGAAAAATATTTAGAAATCGATAAAGAGTTAAGCACACCGGAAGTCTTAAAAGATATCAAAAAAGTAGCTGAACTATCCAAAGAACAAGCATCCTTAAAAGAACCGTATGAAGCTTATCAAAAACTAAAAAAAGTTGAATCTGATTTAGAAGAATCTAAAGAATTAACTAAAGACCCAGAGCTTGGTGAATTTGCCAAAGAAGAAATCACAAGATTAACAACTGAAAAAGAAAAATTAGAAAAAGATATTGAAGTAATGCTTCTACCAAAAGACCCAAATGACGACAAAAACGTTATCGTTGAAATAAGAGGAGCTGCAGGTGGCGACGAAGCAAATATCTTTGCCGGTGACCTATATCGCATGTATACTAAATACGCTGAAAAACAAGGTTGGAAAATTGAAGTTCTAACTGAAGAACATTCAGACGCTGGAGGCTTCCCACTAGTCGAATTTATGGTCAAAGGGAACATGGTTTACTCCAAACTTAAATACGAAAGTGGATCTCACAGAGTTCAAAGAGTTCCTGTCACTGAAACCCAAGGAAGAGTTCATACCTCAACCGCTACCGTCTTAGTAATGCCTGAAGCCGAAGAGGTTGACGTTGAAATAAATCCATCTGACTTAAGAATCGACGTTTACCGTAGTAGTGGAGCAGGAGGCCAAGGTGTAAATACTACTGATAGTGCCGTTCGTATAACCCATATTCCAACTGGAACTGTCGTTACAAGTCAAAATGAACGTTCTCAAATTCAAAATAAAGAAAGATGTATGCAAGTATTGCGCGCCAGACTTTATGAAATGAAAATGCAAGAGCAAGAAGAAAAACTAGGCGCTGAAAGACGTAGTAAAATCGGCACAGGTGATAGATCGGAAAAAATCAGAACTTATAACTATCCACAAAATAGAGTGACTGATCACCGTATCGGATATACAACTAAAAACTTAGATAAAGTAATGGAAGGTAACTTAGAAGACATAATTGAAGCTCTAATTACCGAAGACCAAAATCGTAAACTAAGAGGCGAAGAGTGACAGCTGAAAAATATTTAAAAAAATACTTACCAAAAGATAAATACGAAGAAGGTATAAGACAATATAAAGAAGGAAAACCACTACAGTACATAGTTGGTACTGCTCCCTTTTATGACCTAACCTTAAAAGTTAACAAAGACGTTTTAATACCTCGTTTTGAAACAGAATACTTAGTTGAAAAGACCATTAATTATGCTAAAAAATATTTTTCAAATAAAATAAATATTTTAGACATTGGAACAGGTAGTGGAGCTATTGCCATATCCCTAAAAAAACATTTAGATTCCAATGTGACGGCCTCTGATATTTCTGCAAAAGCCTTGGAAATAGCTAAAGAAAATGCAATAAATAATAATGCTAAAATAACCTTTATAAAAAGTGATATCTTTGAAAACATAAAAGGTAAGTTTGACATTATTATAAGTAATCCACCATATATTGCCTATGACGAAGAAATTGAAGATATAGTAAAAAATAATGAACCACACATTGCCTTATATGCTAAGGATAAAGGACTTTACTTTTATAAAAAAATAATAAATCAAGCGAAAAAATATTTAAATAAAAAAAGCATTTTGGCTTTTGAAATAGGCATGACCCAAGGACACAGTTTAAAAGAATATGCTTCTATCTATTTCAAGGACAGTAAAATATTTGTAGAAAAAGACCTAACAGGAAGAGATAGATATTTATTTATTATAAACGGATAACCTCCGTTTTTTTATAACAAGTAATCTAAAAATATGATAAAATAAATATAAGAAGGTGAGAAAGTGAAATGCATTTTAATGAATAAAAATACTGAAGTCTTAACAGCCGAATATGATTCTATAACTAAAGGATTTAATAAACTTTATAAAATAAATAATATTGATTATGCCCCAGTTATATTAAATAATATTTATAAAAAAAATCATAATCAAAATAAAATACTTGAAGGGTTAACAGAATGGTTTAAAGGGCGTGGTATTCCATCTTGGCGTGATGATTTAGATATTCTCCTCTCAAGACTTAATATAAATACACCAGAAGAATTATTGGATAAAGCTTTCGGACTTTCTCTATCAGACCAATATTGGGTAAAACCATTTGAAAGTAAAATAGAGTGGAGCGATATAAATTTTTTTACTCATGATTTTAACTCGGCTGATTTTACAAATGCAACATTCTCAAACTCACATGACTTTAGTACAAAAATTAGTTTAATCTCACCTAATAATACGACAGATGGCAGACTAAAGAAAACATGGATAATTAAAAATAAAGTAAGATATTTATTAAAAGGTGGTTATAAATCAGAAGTAATGCAGCCATTTAATGAAGTACTTGCCACTATGATTTGTGAAAGATTAGGGTTTAATCACGCTAAATATAAATTAGCTATCGTATCAAAAAAAATAGTATCTATTTGCCCTTGCTTTATAAACGAAAATACTGAATTTGTAACCGCATATCAAATATTACATGGCCTTCCAAAAGAAAGTGCCTATGAAGAGTATATAAATATATTAGAAAAACAAGGCATAAAAAATGCCCGGCAGCAAATAGAAAATATATTTATCTTAGATTATTTAATCTTAAACGAAGATAGACATTTAAATAACTTTGGCATAATTAGAGATGTAAACACCTTAAAATGGCTAGATGTTGCTCATATATTTGATAGTGGACAGGCATTAAATATATTAGATTATAACGATGAAGAAGTAATTATAAATGGAGAGGGTAGATTTTTCTATAATATTGAAAGTTTTGAAAATATAACAAAATATGTCAAAGACTTTGCCAGATTCGATTTATCAAAATTAGATGACATTCCTGAAAAATTTGATGACCTACTTCACAAATATCAAAGTATAGCTCATATGACAGATAGAAGAATAAATAAAATATGTACGCTTTTAAATAGTAGAATAAATAAACTAAAAAGATTACAAATTGGCTCTGATTAATTTCAGAGTTTTTTATTTACGCTAAAATATAACCCTCCCCTCATAAAATAACGTATTTTTCGCATAAAAATTAATCCCCCTGAAAGCTTGATTTTTATGGGGGGGGGGGCAATAATGTCAACTTAAGAGGGGGGACAAATTTTAAAATGTGAAAAAGTCACAAAAAAACACCTTGATTGGGTG
>CALVRJ010000054.1 GCA_944358545.1 uncultured Bacilli bacterium
TTCTGGTTAGTGACTCTTTTTTTATAAAAATAGTGTCAATGGGATTTCGCCTCACCAACACTATTTATTATAGAACCACTTTTTTTCTTTTAAAAAAGGAAATAGCCTTAAAACATAGTATAATTATAATTAGAGACCAAAAAGAGATAGTCCCCCCTGAAAGGACTATCTCAAATAAAAGAATAAAAAGGGGCTGGCTAGTTTACACTAGCGCCAATTCAACCTAAATTGAATTGGTGATATATATAATATCAGAAAAAAAATATATGTCAATAACTTTTGTAAAAAAAATTAAAAAAGGAGAAAAAATATGCAACTAAGTCAAATCAAAGGAATTGGTTTAAACACTGAAAAATATTTAAACGAACTTGGAATAAATTCAGCTGAAGATCTAGTTGAATACTACCCATTTAAATATGAGGTTCTCGAAAACACCGACCCTAAAACCATTAAAGATGGTGATAAAATTGTCGTCGGAGGAATCTGTGAAAACAGGCCAAACGTCTTTCACTTTAACCGTAAACTAAATAAAATGTCATTTCGTTTAAATACTGGCAGTCTTGTAACAAACGTAACCATTTTTAACCGGGCCTTTTTAAAATCTAAAATCGACATTGGAACAGTTTTGACTGTCGCTGGTAAATATGACCAAAAACACAATATGATAACGGCCAGTGAATTAAAATTTGGCCTTTTATCCAAACCAGAAATAACCCCGGTTTATCATGCAACATTTCAAATAAGTTCCTCTAAAATATCCAAACTAATAACTAATGCTTTACCTGTTGTTACTGTCAAATCATTTATTCCGAGTTATTTAAGTGAAAAATATAAATTTATGCCTAAAGCAAATGCTTTAAATATTGTCCACCATCCCGATAATAAACAGGAATTAGATAAAGCCTTAAACGTTTTAAAATACGAAGAAATTTTTAAATTCATGCTTAAAATTGAACACTTAAAAAGTTTCAAACAAAAAGAAGGTGGAATTCCTCGTCAAATAGATACTTCCAAAATAGAAAAGTTTATAAGTAGTTTACCATTTAAACTAACTGCTGATCAGTTAAAAGCCGTCAAAGAAATATCCGAAGACTTAATCAGTCCAAATCGTATGAATCGTCTTTTACAAGGTGACGTCGGAAGTGGTAAAACCATCGTTGCCATAATTACCTTATATTTAAATTATCTTTCAGGTTATCAAGGCGCTCTGATGGCTCCTACTGAAATTTTAGCTTCCCAGCACTTTCAAAACATAACGAAATTATTACCTAATTTAAACGTTATTTTATTAACTGGTAAATTAAAAAGCAAAGAAAAAAGAGAAGCCAAAGAAGCTATTAAAACAGGCAAAGCTAATATTATAATTGGGACCCATGCCCTTATAAGTGACGATGTAACTTATCAAAACCTAGGCCTTGTCATTACCGATGAACAACACCGCTTTGGTGTAAATCAGAGAAGTAGTTTGCGAAATAAAGGCAAAAGCCCCGATATCTTATACATGAGTGCGACTCCAATTCCTAGAACATATGCCTTAACCCTTTATGGTGATATGGATATATCAAGTATCAAAACCATGCCTCAAGGTCGAAAGCCGGTTAAAACATATTTAAAAAGTGAAAAACAAATAACTGAAGTTTTATATATGATGTTAGATGAAATAAAAAAAGGTCATCAGATTTACATAGTTGCCCCTCTAATCGAAGAAAGCGATAAAATAGATTTAGAAAACGTTTATAAATTAGAAGAAAAATTTACTCGGGCGTTTGGTAAAATCTGTAAAATAGGTCTTATGCATGGTAAACTAAGCAATGCCGAAAAAGAAAAAGTTATGGATGATTTCAAAGAGGGTCGAACTAAAATATTAATTAGTACGACAGTTATCGAAGTAGGCGTTGACGTTCCTAAAGCCACGATGATCATTATTTTCGATAGCTATCGCTTTGGATTATCTGCTCTTCATCAGTTAAGAGGACGAGTAGGGCGTAATGACTTAGATTCTTACTGCATATTGATAAGCGATAAAGAAACAAAAAGATTAGAAGTTTTAACTAAAACCAATGATGGTTTTAAAATAAGCGAAGAAGATTTTAAACTTCGTGGTGGTGGTGAAATATTTGGCCTAAGACAAAGCGGCGATATGAATTTCAAAATAATTGACGTTAAAAATGATTACCCTCTGCTTCTCAAAGCCAAAGAAGATGCTGAAAATTTTATAAAAAATAAAAAATATTTAGAAAGTCAAAACCAAGAAATAGTTAAAGATTTAATTAATAATCAATCCCTTGATTAAAAGTGTCAAACATACAAAAAAGTAATTAAATGAAGTTGACAACTCACTCTAAATTTCGTATACTTTTTATAGCATAGGCACTCCGGCCTATGCAAGCTGCTTACGCTTTTAAAGTGAGTAGCTAACCAAACCCCCTGAAGGAGCCGCAAGGCTCCACTTTTTTTGTTTAATTACAGGGAGTTCTTAATATTTTGGTAGTATGCTACCCATCATTCTACCCATCAATTTGATGGTTTGTTATAGTTTATATAGGTTTAATTAGAAGACTTTTTGTTAAAGTCTTTTTCTAATGAATCAAAAAATTTAGGAACATTAGCATAATCTTTTTTGACTAAATGAGTATATGTTTCTAATGTTTCAGTTGTTTCTGAGTGTCCTAGATAATTAGATACAGCAGTAATAGGTGCAGAAGCCGATATTAAAACGCTAGCACAAGAATGTCTAAAATCGTGTATTCTAATATGCCTAAGTCCAGCTTTTTTACAATAATTATTATTTCTACTGTAAATTTGATGATAGGTTATAGGAACATCATCTCCAAATACAAACCAAGTTTGTTTAAACTTCGAAAAACGTTCATTTGATTTTTTTAATTCAGCTAAGTCTTTTAATAGAACTTCAGGAACAGGAATAGTTCTATTAGATGATTCTGTTTTAGGACTTGCTATATACCATGAACTACTAGCATTATTTCCAGCTAAATTTAAAACTTGTTGAGCTATCGTTAAAGTATGATTCTTAAAATCAATATGTCTCCATTGTAAACCTCTAGCTTCACTTCTTCTAAGTCCACAGTAATATAATGTTTCAAATAAGCATTTATCACGCAAATCGTCTATTACTGATATATACTGAAAAAATTCTTGCGGTTCATAAAAATCCATTTCTTTTTTTATAGCCCCAGGAGTTTTAAATGGTTCTAATTTATTATAAAATTTTCTTAAATTAAAATCCCATTGTTTTTCAGCAAAGTTTAATACTTGTTTAATAAATTTTTTGTATATCAGTTTTATATTTATCACATAAATTAGTTTTATTCATTTGAAATCTCCATTTTTGATAGTGTTCCCAGTTCAAATTTACTAATTCTATATTATCTAATAAACCCATATATTTAATTCTATCTCTATATGTCTTTAGAGTAGAGTCTTTTATTTTATCTTTTTGATATTCATAATAAAGTGTATATGCTTCTTTAAAAGTCATATGTGGATTAACTTCAACATCTTTATATTTGTCTAAATATTCTAATTCTGCTTTTGTTGCTTCTTCTTTGGTAAAATAGGCTTGTGATTGATATTGATGTCTTTTACCATCTAATCCTTTACTATATTGTATAAATACCCAAGATCTTCCATCTCTTGTTCGTTTATTTTCTTTAAGTTGTCTTACGGACATTAAATTATTACCTCCTTTATTAATCCGTAAAATATCGACATACATCTATATTTTAACATTTATTTAATTGTTTTTTGTGATTATCTAATTAATTTATCGATTTTATCAATAAAAAAGGTCAACTTTTTAGTTGACCTAAGTATATTATTATTAAGTTAATTATTTGTATTTTTTACTAAATATATATCTGAAGCATTAATGTTTTCATTTGTATATAATTGAGGAGTTGTATCTTCATCAATTCCTTCTAATTTTAAACTTATAATTGCTTGATTAAAAGCTTTCTCTAATGAAAGTCCAAATCCTATTGATGAATATAATTGCGAAGCAAACTGAATTGCTGCATCATCTCCAATTGAAATGTTCATTCCAATTGCTGCTTCAATATTATTTACAACACCTTCTGCAATAATTGATGAATAGCAGTTGTTAAATACGACTAGTCTTACTTCATCAGATGAAGCATTTATCATTTCAGTAATTGCCTCACGACTCACAAATTTAGGGTTATCATTATTATCTTGAAATACTAATTCACCATTTTCTGTTCCATGTCCACTAAAATGAATTATTGTTGGATTTACCTCATTTATATATTGAAACAAATCAGTTGTTCTAGTAGCCCATCTAGTTTCAAAGTTAATTGAATCTCTGTTTAAAGATTTGATGATAGATTCTCTTATTTCTCTAGCTTCTTTTTCTAAGTTTAAGTTTAGTGTTGGATTTGCTCCTATAAATAAAATATTGATTTTTTCTTTTGCAGCTTTTAGTTTTTTAATTTCGTTAGATAGTTCTAATTGTGCAATTTGTTGAAGTTTAATATTTTTATTTAGTGAATTTATACTTTCGGTATATCGTTTTTGTTGTGCTTTATTTTCCTTATCTTGTTCTTTTTGTAACTTTATCTCTTCATTATTTAATTCTTTTTCTTTTGTAGCAATTTTTTTATCATATTCATTAATCTTTTTTTCAGCATCACTTTTCTTTTTTTCTTCACGATTTATTTCATTTAGTTTAGATTTTATAGTGGCCTGCGATTTAGTGTTACTGGCTTGTTGTTTAGCTCTTAATATCTTAGAACCAGAATCACTTACAATACCCACATATCTTAATCTTTCTTTTTTTAATCTTGCAATTTCTTCTCTTTTTCTTCGTATATTATTACTATACATATCAACAAATGACATTTTTATACCTCCCAATCTTATTATTCAGTTAATTAAGTAAAATAACAGATTAATTTTTTTTAATATTATATCATAATTCAAAGTCATCAGATTTATCTTTATCATATTTTTTATTGATTTTTTTACTTAAGCTTTTGAAAGAGTAGTGGTCATATTCTTGTTCTTTATCAACATCTAGACCTAGAGTTCTTTTTAGAACTTTAAATAAATCAGTGGCAACTTCTTTAACATTAGAAATTATTTCATTAAACGTTTCTTTTAATTCTGATATTTCTTTTCTAAGCGAATTAATAATTTTATTTTGATAATTTATTGTTTCATCTTTTTCTTCAATAATTAATTTTTGATTTTCAATAATCTTATCTTTTTCTTGTAAAGTTTTACCTGATTTAAGATTTCTTATTTCGTTATTTAATTTATCAATTTGTTTTTGTTTATACTTCAGATTAATTTCATTTTGTTCAATTGTTTTATCTTTACTTAAATTATCTTTAGTTACTTCTTTAGAATAATTAGATAAATTGATAATATTTTTTTCTTTATATCCAATTATTCTGCCTTTTTCAGGATTTAGAAGGGGATTAGTATCAACATCAGATATTTTATCTTTATATTTTAATTCTACTTTGTTTAAGTCTTTATTTTTGTTATATTCCATTTTTATTAGTTTAGTTTCTGCTCTAAGTTCATCTAAATATTTTTCTGCTTTTGTTTGATGATGTTTATTAGCTCCAATTTGACCTCTATCAAGATTGAATCCTTTATCATTAATATATTTATTATAATTATCTTGGATTTTAGCAAATGAAGTTTTAAATCCTCTGTCTTTCCAAAATTGATCGGAATTTAAAAATTTTCCATATTCGATAGTATACATATTTTTTCCGTTTTCATCTTTCTTTTGAATAGGTATTAATTTTTCTTTCCCATCTTTCCCAACATATGACTTTAATAATTGATGACCATTTTCATCAGTTTCAAATACTTTTCTATGCACTTGATTTACTACTGGAGTAAAATAAAAATGCATATGAGGAGTATCTTCGTCAAAATGAACAGCAGAGTAGACTACATTTTCTTTTCCAACTAAATTACATAGAAATTGATGAGAATATTCAAAATAATCTAATATTTTTTTCGGAATATCATTTTTATCATTAATAAAAACTTTATTTATAGGTTCACCTTTATGATCTCCAGTTAAATGAATTCTACCTGTTTCTTCAAATTTCATTCCTAATGCTTTGAAAAATTCTTGACCACTTGTTATTACACATCCGTTTAATAAGTTAATTTTTTTATTATTTTTATTAAATTCTACCTTGTTATTATAAAGTGTTTTATAAGTTGAACTAGCTAAATTAGTACTACAAAGAGGAACATATTCTATATTAAATTTCGTTCTATTTGTATCGTAATTACCTGTGCCAATTCTATCAGTAAGTTCTTTACCAAGACCACCAATATCAGAAGATTTTATTTTGTTTGTTATTGTTAAAACTTGTTTACCAGCAAACATAATATAATCCTTTCGTTAGTTTATGACATTGTGACATTAGATATTTGGGTGGGATTGTAATTTTGGTCATTTTATGACCTATCTCACTAGGGCATAGCCCGAAAGTGAGTTAAGGGAATCCCTTAAAAACCCATTCTTGTTTATAGAAAAGACTTAAGATATACTTAAGTCTAAGCTAATAAACAAGTGCTTATTTATTCTAACAATAAATAAGCAGAAGATTAATCATTATCGCCACTTTCACTTGCAAGCAAGCAAAACTTGCTAACAAAAGTCAATAGTTATTTTAATAAAATTAATAAATAATTTAATAATTATATTTGAGCATGCTA
>CALVRJ010000055.1 GCA_944358545.1 uncultured Bacilli bacterium
GGTCGTTACTGACCCTCTATTACTTGGCCAATTATCACTAGTTTTTGGTTTGACCAACACTACTTGACATTGAACCTAGCTTATTTTAAAACCTCTATAGCCTTTTGTAATTGATTATCATTTTCCAAAGTCAAATTATCATTATTATCCAAACTAATATTAATATCTGGCTCTATTCCAGCTCCATTAATACTTTTTCCTTTTGAAGTAAGCCATGTTGTCGTTGTTAACTTATACTGTTCGCCGTTTGGTAAAGTTTGTAACTCTTGAACCGTCCCTTTACCATAAGTTCTATTACCAATAACTGTTGCACCGTATTGTTCTTTAAGTGCTGAGGTAACAATTTCTGAAGCTGAAGCACTATTTTCATTAACTAATATAACAATCTTATATTTTTTATCCGATTTTCCAGATGAATAAAAAGTCTGAACCTCATTTTTACTTTTTATCTTATATATAGGATGAGACGAATCCAAAAATAGTGACAATATATCCCTAGCTGCTATTAAATGTCCACCAGCATTATCTCTTAAATCGATAATTAAACTCTGCATTCCAAAATTTTCTAATTTATTTAACTTCTTTTTAAATTGTCCTGCAGTATTATTAGCAAAAATAGATACATTAATATAACCAATATTTCCATCAAGCATTTGTGACCTAACTGATTCCAAATTAACTTTTTTTGCCTTCAGATTAACAGTCTTTTCTTCACCATTGTGTCTATAAGTGAGTTTTACCTTATCATCACTATCAAGTAATTTGGAAACCTCATCAACGCTTTTACCGGTAACATCCTTATCATTAATCTTTAAAATAACATCCCCCGCAGCAATACCAGCTTTATCTGCCGAACTATTTTTAAACACTGTTGCTGCCACTATTTCCCCATTTTCATTACTGTACGCCTCAATACCTATTCCCTTATAACTACCTTCTAAATATATATTAAAATTACTATCCTCTGACCCCATCCAAGCAGAACCGGCATCTAAAGAATCCATCATTCCAGCTAAAGCTGCATCGAGTAGTTCTTCCTTATTAACCTTTCCATAATAATTATCTACTATATAATTATAATTATCTAAAAAAGATTGGACTTCTGCATCGACCTTTTTCTCTTTTGAAGAAATGAAATTATAAGTAATCAAACCACTCAAAACAGCACTAACCACAGCCGTTAAAACCAACATAATTATAACTTCACTAGTCATAAAAGTTGGCCTTTTTTGCGGTTCTTCTACCTCAATCCCACCAAGAGAATTTGATAATTTTTGTAATTTTTCTTCAGTTTCCTTCACACTTTTTTTCATATAATCACCTAGCGTCTCACATACAGTATAACATAATTTTAAAAACAAAAAATAGAAAAGGCCTTAAAACTTTTCTATTTTACACTCTACTCTAATTCATTCATTTTTTTATTTATTTCATCATAACTATCATAAGTTTCTGTTATCTTGTGATTATCAATTTTAACCAAAGTAGTTCCAGTCACCTTAAATTTCGTCATATCAGATGAATAATTACTTTCCTCACCCAAATATTTACTATTAAAACCATCAGATAAATGAGCTATATAAATAGTTGGGGCATCTGGATTAGCCACTATCGTTTGCTTCAAAGTTTCATATTCTGATAATCTTTGATCATCCTCATCCTCAATTAAAACATAAAAACTACCATCTATTTTAAGCATCGAACCAATGACAATATTATCATATTGAATTTCAGTTTTTTCGCTATTTTGTTCTTGACTAACCTCTGAAGCTTTTTTAGTAACTACTACTGTTATTCCATAAAATACAACCATCACTGCTGTAACAATCAAAATAATTTTAATTAACTTACTAATTTCTTCACCATCAGTAGTCTTTTCGTAATTTAATTTTCTTCTTGCATCATTAATAGCTTTTTTCTTATTTTTTTTATTAGTTTCTGCTGTCGTATCTTTCTTATTATCAACCACATTTTCAGAAGCTACTTTTTCTTCTTTCTTTTTAGCCGTAACATTTTTCCTCTTCTCATTCATATTTGCCGCTTTACTTTCTGTTTTCTTTTTTGAAACACCCGTTTTATTCTTTTTTACATCTTTTTTATTGTCTTGCATCTAAATCACCTGTCCATAATTATAACATAATTATTTGTAATTTCAAAGATTTAGACAATAATTCCTTTAAAAACCACAATAAAAAGGCATAACCTATGCCTATTTACCAATCGGAATAACAGATACTGAACTAGCCACACTCATAAGTTCTGAAGAACTCATATTATCAGCCACAACATAATATTCAATTCCGTTATTTATCCAAGAAACCATATTATCAGAAACCGCTGCTACACCTGTTGCCATTATGCAAGGTTCTCCAACTACTGAAATAATTCCGTCATCACCCGCACTAGCTGTCTGCTCAACAAGCATAAATGGATTATCTCCTTCAAAAGTCATAATTACTCGCTCACCATTATCTAAACTAACTGTTTCTTTATCTGTAAGTTTCGTATTTTCTGGAATATACATTGGATAAATATCCTCATCTATTTCACTTACTGTTTCTAACTCCTCTTCAGTTTTAGATACTTTCATATTATTATCCAAACTAAATTCTTTACTATCTATTTTTGCATCTAAATCAACTTTCTTAAAAGTCATCTTTATTAAAACGTCATTTTCATTATTCATTACTTCAACTTTATTAGGTTTCATATCTTTATCAAAATATATTTTTTGCCGTACTAAATTACTATTGTTTGGATAATTCACCCCCGTCGTAAAAATATAATCCGTATTGGTTTCTTTGAATTCTTTATCTTTATCATTTTGAATGTCTGAAAGTAAAGTTTGAAGTAAATATACTTGTGAATTATTATAAGGCCAATCACTCTGGAATTTAAAACTTTTGTTAAGTGCTGGAGTCAAAACATAAACACCATCATCATTTTTTAAAATAATTTGTTCATGACTATTAGTTTGATTTTTTAAGGAAACTCTAAATTTGTCTGTCTTTTCATAAGCTACATCAACATCATACTTATAAACATCATCGTTATTTACGATTTCCATTTCGCCAGTTAACTTATAACTTTTTAAATTCTCAATTTTTTTCTCTAAATCTTTTTGTGCATCACCACTAGTATATTTACCACATCCTGTTAATAATAAACATAAACTTAAAACTAAAATAAAACCAAATTTTTTCAAATTCAATCACCATCTCCCAATCTCTAATTAAGTATATTTATAAAAAAGTTAATTATGAATGAATATTTTTTATATTTTTTACCAAAATAACATTAGAAAAGGATAGGTGAAAATTATGGAAACATTACAAAAAGTCTGTTTAGTATTTACCATTATTGGTGCGATTAACTGGGGTTTAATTGGAATTCTAGATTTTAACCTCGTAAGCATGCTATTTGGTGAAGATTCAATTCTCTCTAATATAGTCTATACTATCGTTGGTATTACTGGCCTCATTAACATAGGTATCTTATTTAATCATATAGAAAGTCACTAAAAAAATCTTCCAAAAAGAAGATTTTTATTTTAAGAAACTTTTGAATAACTGTATATCGTAAAAATATTTGAAATAGATAATGCAATTAAAATTGCTCCTATTACCATAATACTAACCTTAACAACCGCAAATGGATTTGTCAAAAGGAATATTCCACAAGCTAAAATAACAAACGCTACAATCATCATTTGCCACCAATTTTTATATTGTATTTTTTTCAAATCAAACGATAATGATAACTTACTAATTGAATCGACAATTAAAAATACCCCGACAACTAAAGGAATAAATGAAGCAAGTAACTTTGGATTTAAAACGATATAAACGCCAAATGCTCCAAATAAAATTCCAAATACTAAAGTAAAACTTGAAAAAGGCGTCTTTTCATCCTCTTTCATATACATTACAACCGCAGAAACTCCTAAAAACACAAACATCAAACCAACTAAATAACATATAAAATCACTAACTTCAGTCGGAAAAATCAACATGATAATACCCAAAATCAAATATAAAACCGACATTATAATTAAAGAATTTCTCATTTTTTTTAGCATCAAAAACACCTCTAAAATAATAATAACTTTTTTATAAACTAAAGTCAATCAAAAAAGATAGTATATTTACTATCTTTCGACAACTCTTATTTTAACCCTCTTAGTCATTGAAACATATTGAACTCTAACATCGGTTCCCTCAACTCTAACTGGAACTTCATATTCTCCAGGTCCATAACCTTTAAGGTTAATATAAGCTGTAATATCCTCACTAGTCAAAT
Source organism: uncultured Bacilli bacterium (assembly GCA_944358545.1). GTDB lineage: Bacteria > Bacillota_I > Bacilli_A > RF39 > UBA660 > Coprosoma. The sequence goes on from CALVRJ010000055.1 coordinate 4,300, forward strand.
TATTAATAACTGAATCAACACCTTTTACATTTACAGTAACCATAATATCGCTCTCAGATAAACCTTGAACACTATATCTGTCATCTAAATTACGAACATCGATATTAACATTGTCAATATTTCTATCAGATGAATTACCTAAAGTAACATTAGCCGTAATATTATTTACTGACATTGATTTAACCCCTCTAGGTTTTTCCAAATTAATCTTATATTCACGGTCTTCAGTCAAACCATCAACATCTATTTTCGCTGGAATATAATCCAAATCGTCTAAAACACTTTGTGGACCATATACTGTAACGTTTGATTCACTAGTTGTAATATTACTAATCGCTTTACCAAAGCCTACCTCACCATCAGGAATTGCTTTTATCGGAACCTCTTTACTAGGTGAAGAAATCTTAACTTTAACATCTATTTTCGCTGGCACAATTTCGATATCCATTGGTTTACCATTATCATTATATGCTTTAAGCGGAACATCCTTAAGCGTTACCGTCCCAGCTTCATCAGTATTAATATTTTTTAAATTAACTAAAGCTTTTACTGTTGCAACATTGTTCAAATTATTAATTGCTTTATCATCGTCTGCACCTTTAATAACAACACTACTTACCTCAGGCGTTACCTTATCCACAACTAATTTAGAATCCAAACTATCTTGGTTAAGCAAATCCGTACTAAGCGGTTTTGTTTCTGAAACCTTTGGATAAATATTAACCGTTGCTACCGCTGGATTAACACTGTAACTAATTGAACCCATTGGTTGAGTATATTCGATATTTACTCTATGTGTTCCCGGTCTTAAACCAGTTAAGTCAACTGTAACTTTTGAGGCCGTAGATTGCTTAGCAATAAACAAATCAGACCTACTTCCCATTAAAGTAATATCGACATCTTCTGGAAGTCCTTCAACAACATAAGCTTCTTCATTATAAATTGCCTCAACCTTTTGATCTTTCAAAACCTCAGCCGTCTTATTACTAAACACGACAATTTGCTGATCAATAATAATAAATATTCCAATAGCTAAAGCAAGTGATACAAAAAGTAAAGTATTAGACCTTGAAAGCCAATTCTCAACTGATTTATTTGAAATTCCAAGTTTCTTAGATACCCTAACGACAAATCGTGTTACAGGCATGAAAATCTTTTTATCGATAAATGATGCAAATCGTTTAAAAATACCCTTTTTCTTATTCATTTCCCATCTTCTCCTTAGCTTCATTTAAAATCTTGTGAGAAGGAGCAAGAGCCTCTAATAAACGAATTCTCACTTCATCAAGTGATAAATTATACATAAGTTCACCATTTATCGCAATTGAAACTCTTCCTGTCTCTTCTGAAACAACTAAAGAAATGCAATCAGTTTGTTCAGAAATACCAAGAGCAGCTCTATGTCTTGTACCAAGTCTTTTACTTATTGTTAAACTGTCACTAGTCGGGAATACCGCACCCGCACAAATAATCTTATCACCTCTTATAATAACACCACCATCATGTAATGGATTATTCGTATAAAAAATTGAAGAAAGAAGTGGTCCAGAAACATCGGCATATATTTTTTGGGCTTTATTACTATATTCGGCTAAACTATTATCTCTTTCAATAACAATTAAAGCTCCTATTCTCATTCTACTCATATAATCCACAGCATTTGTAATCTCGTGAATTGTATTTTCAAGTTCATTAATTGACAAAGTTTTATGTTTGCCAAGTAATTGAGTTCTTCCTAAATTCTCAAGTGCATCTCTAATCTCTGGTTGGAAAATTACAATTAGTGCAAGAGGTGCCCATTCGATAACATAATCGATTAAATAACCAATAGTTACCAAATCCAAAACATCGGATAAAATCTTTGTAAAAACGATAATTAAAATGCCTTTAAACAACATTATCATCTTTACGTTTTTTCTTAAACTTCTTAAAATATAATATAATAGACACCATACTAGTGCAATGTCTAATACTTTTCTAAATATCTCTACAATTGATTCTATTGTCATTTTAGCCTCCATCTATATAACATTTAAATTATATCATATTTAAAATTTATATTAAACCTTCTGACAAATAATTGACAACAAAAAAAGATGAAAAATCATCTACATATTCCAAATATTTGTTCCATTATCTGTATTACTTGGCGTTTGATTGACTTTTTCCTCTTCTTTTGGAGTTGACACATTAGTCTGTAAATTATCGTCAAGCTTTTCTATCTTAACTTCCTTAAGTGTCTCAGGAACATCGTTAAATAATTCCTCCGTTACATCATTGTTTTGTGTGTTATTAACTGGATTATCACTAATAACTGCCGGTTCTGTACTTGCATTCAATGTCTCTGGCATAGTTGGTGCAGAACTAACATTTAATGTCTCTGGCATGCTTGGCGCAGAACTAAC
>CALVRJ010000056.1 GCA_944358545.1 uncultured Bacilli bacterium
TCTCCTGTAAATTACAGGTTACAATCCTCTAATTAGAAACTATTTATAAACTGTCCAACTTTTGGGGTTCAGTTCAGAATATCTATTGTTTTTTATTTGTTTTATTGTCATATTTTGTTTAAAAAGTTATAATTAATTTACGATTTAATTTACGAGGAGGTTTGATGATGGAACTAATTGATGTATACGATAAGAAAAAAGAAAAGACAGGAAAGACGTTTGATAGAGATTCGGGAAAGCTTTCAAAGGGCGAGTATAGATTATCGGTTCATGTTTGGATAGTTAATAGTAAGGGAGAATTTTTAATTCAAAAAAGAAGTGAAAATGTGAAGCATCCTGGCAAATGGGCTTTTACTGGTGGATGTGTTGATATGGGTGAGAGTTCAATAGATGGGGCAATTAGAGAAGTTTATGAGGAACTAGGCGTTTTATTGTCAAAGGATGAGTTTGAATTTTTTATGTCTTTTAAACGAAAAAAGAGTTTTGTTGATGTATGGTTTGTAAAAAAAGATATTGATATAAATGATATGATACTTCAAAGGGAAGAAGTTGCTGATGTCAAATGGGTTTCCTTAAAGGAGATTAATAAGCTTATAAATGATGGTAAGTTTGTACGCTCGGTTAATTTATATTTTGATTTTTTTGCGAAACTACTTGAGAAGTATCATAACATAACTATGGAGAAGTAGAAATATATGAAGAGCAAGTTTGAAATGAGTGAAGACTTTTTAAGTCGTGATGATATTCTAATCTGTCCAATATGTGACGATAGGCTTTTATTTATAGATAAATCTTTAAAATGTAATAAGCATAATTTTGATGTTTCCAAGAAAGGTACTATAAACTTAGTTTATAGTAAACATTATAAAGACAGTAAAATTTATAACTATGAACTTTTTAAAAATAGAAGAGAATTTATTTTTAAAGGTTTTTACGACAAGTTATATAAATGTGTTTCAAATATATTAAATAACAAATTTTCTTCTAAATGCACAATTTTAGATTTAGGATGCGGGGAGGGCAGCCACAGTAAGTTTATTTTAGATTTATTAAAGTTTAATTATAGATATTATGGTTTTGATTATGCAAAAGAGGCCATAAAATTAGCTAGTGATTATGTAGATAATAATAGATTTTATTTTTTAGGAGATGTTAATAATGTGCCTATTAAAGATAAGTCTATAGATATTATTTTAGATATACTTTCACCTTTTAACGAGAAAGAAGTAAAAAGAGTTATTAAAGATGACGGGATATTTATAAAGGTTTCACCAGGTGAGAATTATTTAAAAGAATTAAGAGATGTTTTAGGAATGAAATCTTACAATAATGCAGATGAAATTTTTAATAACTTACAAAAGAAATTTAGTAAAATAGATAAATACAATTTAAATTATAAGACTCAGATTAACGAAGATAATTTTCAAAATTTGGTTAAAATGACACCTGCACAAAAGAATAGTTCTTCAGTTATTGATTTTGTAACAATAGATTTGAACGTATATGTGATAAAGAAATAAAAACTAACACTCACATTAGAGTGTTAGTTTTGTCATAATTAACTTTATTACAAACAAATGTGTGTATTTTTTGAAAAAAAGTTATGAAATGCACCACAAATTATATAACTATTCGTTATACTTGTGTATAAGGAATATTCAATAGAGTTGGTGCGACCTTCAATTTAATGAATTGGAGGTGATGGATATGACGAAAAGAGAAAAAAGTCTTTTCTATATCATACTCCTTTTATTTATAGTAATTTTTCAAATATTACATAAATAAAAATAGCACCTAACTCATCCACAATGATTTAGGTGCGACAAAAAATTTTAGTGGTCGCATTCAACACCTGAGAATTGAATGTTCCTTTTTATTATATGAAGTTTCCTTCATCTACATACATTGTAATATATTTTTAACTTTAAGACAAATTATATGGTAAAAATTTTAGAAAAATTAATTTATGTTTTGCCTTGAAAAAACATATAAATATGTTATAATACTAATGAAGTTTGTGAAAGCTTTGATAAAGAAGTAGTAATAAATTAGTTATTTAAAGAGAGCTAGTGGTTGGTGAAAACTAGTAATAACGGTTTATGAATTCGTCTTTGGAGCTATATATTGCAAAGATATATCGTATGAGCGCGTTAAGCTATTTGAGGTAAGTTTTACTTACGAAATAAGGTGGTACCACGGAAAATCACGTCCTTAGTTTGGATGTGATTTTTTGTTTAAACCTCGAAGAAAGGAGTTTTTTATGATAGATGAACTTAAAAAAATTAAAAATGAGGCATTAGATGAAATTAAAAATACTAGTGAGGAAAAAGAATTAAACGAACTTCGAACAAAATATTTAGGAAAAAAGGGTAAAGTTAGTTTGATGACGAAACAAATGGGAACTTTATCTAATGATGAGAAGAAGGAATTTGGTAAAGCTTTAAATGAAACTAAAAACGAAATTACAAACACTTTAGAAGAAGCTATAAAAAGTGCTAAAGAAAAAGCTTTAAATGAAAGGTTAGAAAAAGAAAAAATAGATGTTACACTGCCTGGTGTGAATATTTCAGATGGCGGTATGCATCCACTTATGAAAGTTATTGAAGAGGTTGAGGATTTATTTATCTCAATGGGATTTGATGTAGCTTCAGGTCCTGAAATGGAAGAAGATTTATACAATTTCGAAAAGCTTAATTTACCAAAAAATCATCCAGCAAGAGATGATCAAGATAGTTTCTATATTACAGCCGAGAGACTTCTTAGGACGCAAACTAGTGCGATGCAAGCAAGAGTTATGGAGGGCAATACAGAAAAGACGGAGATTAGAGTTATTTGTCCAGGAAAGACTTATAGAAGAGATGATGATGATGCAACTCATTCTCATCAATTCACACAAATTGAAGGTTTAATGGTTGGGGAAAATATTTCTCTAGCTCATTTGAAAGGTGTTTTAGAAGTATTTGTCAGAAGATTATTTGGTGAGGGCAGAGAAATTAGACTTAGACCTAATTATTTCCCATTCACAGAGCCTAGTTTAGAGATTGATGTTTCTTGCTTTAGTTGTGGTGGCAAGGGATGCAATATTTGTAAGGGAACTGGCTGGATTGAAATATTAGGAGGTGGAATGGTTCATCCTAATGTTTTAAGAGGCTGTGGATATGACCCTGATAAGTTTACCGGATTTGCTTTTGGAATCGGACCTGAAAGAGTAGCTATGCTGAAGTATGGAATTAATGATATTAGAAATTTTTATACGAATGATTTAAGATTTTTAAAGGAATTTAACCGCGTAGAAAGTGGGGTTTACAATGAAAGTAAGTAGAAATTTTTTAAGTGATTACATCGACATTGATGGAATAAGTACGAAAGATCTTGCCGATAAATTAGTTTCTGTTGGTAATGAGTATGACAGTGTTTCAAAGTTTATTCCAGCAACTAATTTAGTTATTGGTCATGTAATAGAATGTGTGATGCATCCTGATTCTAAGAAATTACATATTTGTAAAATCGACTTAGGTGATGAGATTGTACAAATTGTTTGTGGGGCACCTAATATGCGAGAGGGACTTAAGGTTATAGTTGCCAGAGTAGGTGCTAATTTACCTGGAGGGGTTATCAAGAAAGCCAAACTTGCTGGATATGAGTCTAATGGAATGGTATGTGCTTTTTCAGAACTTGGTATTCCACATAAGTTTTTAAGAAAAGAGGATATCGAAGGTATTTATGAACTTCCGGAAGATGCTCCAGTAGGTGAAGATCCTCTTAAATATTTAGGGTTAAATGATGAGATTATCGATTTTGATTTTACCTCTAATAGAGCAGATATGCTGAGTATGATTGGAATTGCTTATGAAACCGGAGCTGCTTATAGAAAAGATGTAAAACTTCCTGAAAACAATTGTGAAGAGATAGATGAAGATGTAAGCGATGTTTACAATATAGATGTTCAAACTGACAAATGCATGGCTTATTTAGGTAAGATGGTTAAAAATGTTAAGGTTGGTGAGAGTCCAGAATTTATTCGAAATAGATTGATGGCTTCAGATATTAGACCGATTAACAATGTTGTCGATATTAGTAATTATGTTATGCTTGAGTATGGTACGCCGCTTCATTTCTTTGATGCTGATAAACTTGGTAATAAGGTTATTGTTAGAAATGCGAAAAAGAATGAAGAAATCGTTACTTTAGATGGTATTTCAAGAAAATTAGATGAGAGTGATATAGTGATTGCAAATGATAAGGAAGCAGTTGCTTTAGCTGGAGTAATGGGTGGTCTTGATACTGAAGTTACAAGTGAAACGAAAAACATATTTATCGAATGTGCGATTTTTGATAAGACTAGCGTAAGAGTTACTTCAAAGAAGATTTTAAGAAGTGAATCATCTAATAGGTTTGAAAAGGGAATTGATTCAAATAGAATTTTGCCGGCTATTAAAAGAGCTGCTTATTTACTTAATAAATATGCTTCTGGTTCTGTTTTAAAAGGAGTTACAGGAGTAGATAAAACTAGTAAAGATGATAAGGTTATTAAGGTTACTTTAGATAAGATTAATAAGGTTTTAGGAATGAATTTAACTAAGGAAGATGTCATAGATTCTTTAGAGAGACTTAAATTTAAAGTAATTTTTAAAGACGGAGAATTTACGGTTTTAGTTCCAACTAGAAGACTAGATGTTAATATAAGAGAAGATATTATCGAAGAAGTTGGAAGAATTTACGGATATGATAAGATAAAAGGTATTTTGCCAGAAGTTTCAATTAGAGGTGGTGGCAGAAGTAAGCTTGAAGAGATGAACCGAACTTTAAGAGATAAACTTATCGGTTTGGGGTTGAATCAAGTTTTAACTTATTCACTTTTATCAGATGCACAAAGTGCTTTATTTAATGAAGATGAGAATAAAGTTTATTTACTTAATCCAATGAGTGAAGATAGAAAGGTTTTAAGAACGACTTTGCTAGCTTCTTTACTTGAGGTATTTGAATATAATTATGCACATAAGGCAAATAGTGTAAATATTTTCGAAACGGCTTCAGTTTATTTTACGGATGATAATTATACTGAAAAGCCAAGAATTGCGGGACTTATGTATGGCGATTATATGATTAATGCTTGGGAAGGCGTTAAGGTTCAGGTTAATTTTTATACTTTAAAAGGTGTTTTGACTAATTTGTTTAGTTATTTAGGTTTAGGTAGTAGACTTAGATTTGAAAGTACTTCAAAGAAGGATATGCATCCTTATAGATGTGCGAATATTTTAATTGGCCGTGAAGTGATTGGTTATATGGGTCAGGTTCATCCAAATGTATGTGATAAAGAGGTTTATGTGTTTGAACTTGATGTCGATAAGATTATGAGTCAAAAGGTTAAGAATATTAAGTATAAAGAGTATTCTAAGTACCCTAGTGTCAGTAAGGATTTGGCATTTTTAGCGCCAAAAGATATGAGTTCTTTAGAAATTTTAGAGGTTATTGAAAAATCTGCTGGCCGTCTTTTAAGTGATGTACATGTATTTGATGTATATGAGGGTGAAGGTGTTTCAGAAGGTATGAAGTCTATTGCTTATAGTTTAACTTTTACTAGTAATGATAGGACTTTAAGCGATGAGGAAGTTAATAAAGTTACAGAAAACGTTATTAAGAATGTTCAAGAAAAGCTTGGAATTACTTTAAGATAAAGGGTTTAAATTTTTAAACTCTTTTTGCTTGGCTTATTTATTTTAATTTTCATTAATATTTTTGATATGAAAAAACCTAAGTTTCAAAACTTAGGTTTTAATTTACAAAATTGGAGGGCCTAGTCGGATTTGAACCAACGCATCAGGGAGTTGCAGTCCCACGCCTTACCACTTGGCTATAGACCCATCTGACAACATATTCATTTTATTATATTTTATTCGTTATGTCAACTATTTATAATATATTTTTATTTTGTATATGATTAATTTATGATAATGTCTTAAGTGTTAACTTTTGAAAATGTCCCAAGTCTGATATATAATATGTCACCG
>CALVRJ010000057.1 GCA_944358545.1 uncultured Bacilli bacterium
TAATTTTATCTTCATAGCTCAATTTTGACATATAAAAACCTCGTTTCTATCTTGTCCAAGAAACGGGGTTCATATCAGAATGACATACTATTTTTTAGTGTTTTTACCAGTAAATGGGGTTTTCCATAAAGCTTCTAGGTCGGCAAGTTCATTATATCTATTAATTTCTTCGCCAAATTTGTTTACTTCTGATTGATTCTCGACTACTTCATTTACGCCTTTTGATAATAAACTTATTAATTCATCGGCTTTTTGCGGGTCATCGATAATGTCATAATTCTTATTTGTATAATGCCAAATTAAACGATATCTAGAATTTTTTGGAATTTTCTTAAAAAGTTCTTGATAAATTATTTTTTCAGAATCTTTTTTTAATTTTTCTTCTACATTTATGAAAACATTATATATTTCTTCGTCTTTATCATATTCAATAGTATAGTTTGGAACTTTTCCTTCTTCCTCCGGTTCTTTAGAAAAATTACTAGAAATAGTTGGTTTGGGAAGAAACTCGTCTAAATTAAACGGCTTTGATGATACCTGGCGGCCTTCAGGTACTTCAATTATTTGATAATTTCGATTAGTTCCATATTCACTTTCAATATTTTTAACGGCCACTATTTTATCGTTACCTGACAAATTTCCTGGACAATAATATATTTTGATATTATTGTCGTCTATGGTAATAGAAACTTCTCCTGGTTTTATATAATACATATGCTCTCCTCCTACTTATTTTCCCATTTCCATTCTCTTATTTCGGGCATATCTTCGCCATAGTCTTTGATGTAGCTGTTATGTTTAATAATTTGATTTTCCATTTTTTCAATTAGATAAATACTTTTGCTTGTTTTGTTTTTTAAATGATTTACAACGTCGATTACTAAATGATATCTATCGATTTCATTACGAACTCGCATATCAAACGGGGTGGTGATTGTTCCTTCTTCTTTATAACCATGAACTGAGATGTTACGGTTATGTCTTAAATAGGTCAGTTCGTGGATTAATGTTGGATATCCATGATAATTAAAGATTATCGGTTTTTCTTTGGTGAATAAGTTATCGTATTCTTCATCACTTAAACCGTGGGGATGATTTTTCTTTGATTCTAGTTTCATTAAATCGACAATGTTGATACATCTTATTTTAACTTCTGGAAGTTCTTTATTTAAAATTGATATTGCGGCTAGAGTTTCAATCGTTGGAGTATCTCCACAGCAAGCCATAACTACATCTGGTTCGTCTTCATCATTACTAGCCCACTGCCATATTCCTAAACCTTTGGTACAATGTTTAACGGCTTCTTCCATAGAAAGCCATTGATAGCTTGGATGTTTGGAAGCGACGATGGCATTGATGTAGTTTTTAGACTTGATACAATGGTCGACACATGATATTAAACAATTAGCGTCTGGTGGAAAATACATACGAACAATAGATGCTTTTTTATTGGCTAAGTGGTCAGTAAATCCCGGGTCTTGATGGGTATAGCCATTATGGTCTTGCTGCCAAACGTTAGATGTTAAGATGTAATTTAAGGAAGCAATATCTTGTCTCCAAGTGATATTGTGACACATTTTTAACCATTTGGCGTGTTGAGAGGCCATAGAGTCAACAATTCTAATGAAGGCTTCATAACTGACAAATATACCGTGTCTTCCTGTTAATAAATATCCTTCAAGCATTCCTTCACACAGGTGTTCAGATAAATAAGAATCCATTATTCGACCGTCTCTGGCTAGTTTATCGTCATTTGATTTTAATTCAGCTTGCCAATCACGATTTTCCGCTTCAAATATACTATAAAGGCGATTGGACATGGCTTCATCTGGGCTAAATATTCTAAAGTTATCAGGGTTTTTTAAATAAACATCTTTTAAATATTTACTTAGTTCAGACATGTCTTCAGCTTTTACTTGGCCATGTTCTTCAATATCGACAGCATAATTACGAAAATCAGGTAAAACAAGATCTTTTAGTAGTAGTCCCCCATTGGTGTGCGGGTTTGAACCCATCCTTTTAATTCCTTTAGGAACAAAATCTTGAATTTCTTTAATAATTCGACCATTTTTATCGAATAGTTCTTCTGGATGATAACTTTTAAGCCATGTTTCAATTTGCTTGATGTGTTCGTCGGTGTCTGGTTGTATTGGAACTTGATGTGCTCGGAAAGTGCCTTCTATTTGTTTGTCATCAACTAGTTTTGGTCCGGTCCAACCTTTTGGCGTTCTAAGGATAATTACTGGCCAAAACGGTCTTTTAGTTTCACCATTTTCTCTAGCATTTTTCCATATGTCTTTAATTTCTTTAATGGCTTTAGTTAAGGTTTGGTGCATAATTTTGTGCAAAGTTTTAGGGTCATCACCTTCTACTAAATACGGGTGATAACCGCAGCCATAAAAGAAGCTTCCGAGTTCAGAATTACTAATTCTTGAAAAAACAGTTGGATTACTAATTTTATAACCGTTTAAGTTTAAAATAGGTAAAACCGCACCATCTTTTTTAGGATTGATGAATTTATTGGCGTGCCATGAGGTGGCAAGCGGTCCTGTTTCAGCTTCGCCATCACCAATTACACAAGCAGCAATTAAATCTGGGTTATCTAATACCGCACCATAAGCATGAGCTAAAGAATATCCTAATTCCCCACCTTCATTAATTGATCCGGGAGTTTCAGGGGCAGCATGCGAAGGTATTCCTCCTGGAAAAGAAAACTGGCGGAACAATTTTTTTAAACCTTCTTCATCCTGACTGATGCTTGGATAAACTTCGCTATATGTTCCTTCTAGATAAGTATTGGCAACTGGGCTATTTCCTCCATGTCCAGGTCCAGATATATATATCATATTTAAATCAAATTCATTTATTATTTGATTTAAATGGGCATATATAAAGTTTTGAGCAGGAACAGTTCCCCAATGTCCTACTATTTTTTTCTTGATATCTTTTCTCGTTAATTTTCGTTTAAGAAGTGGGTTATCAAGTAAATACAGCTGACAAGCTGACAAATAATTAGCAGCTCTTAAGTATTTATCAATTGTTTCTATGTTCATTTTATCCCCTCTATTCTTTTATCATTATAGCATGGTTTACTGCTATAAAACAAGGATTTTTTGCTTGACAATGTGTAAAGAAAAGTTTATACTGTTATGTGCGAGGAGGATGAAATTTTGCAAGATGAATTAAAATTAGAAGGTAAAACTTCTATTTATGGAAACTGGGAAATGCCAGTTAATGTTTTTTTACCTAAAAATTCTGTTTGGGAACACGATGGTCAATTAATGTTCTTAAATAGTGCAAGAATTGATGGTGATTTACATGTTACCGGTCCACTAGTATTTGGCGGAAATTTAAGTCTTAAAGGGACTATTGTGTGTGATTCTAGTGTGACATGCAACGGTGAAATGTATGGTGACGGAGAAATTATATGTCAAAGATTATTTAATTTTGGTCCTAACCATTCAAATATAAATGTTTCAGAAGAAGCAATATTATCTACCGGAAAACATGTAAAAGCTAAAAGGAGATAATGAAAATGAATAAATTTGAAAAAAATAAAAATGGCGATGTTAAAATTATGGATAAACATGCTGTTTTAAATAAGAATATTACTGTTAATGGTGATTTATCAGCGGTTAATGATTTAACAATTGATGGTGGCACTATAGTAGTAAGTGGTGATGTTAATGTTAAAGGAACATTAACTATTATAAAAGGTTCTTTATTAATCGGCGGTTACTTATTTACACCAAGAAGAGTCGTTAATCGTGGATGTAGTATTAAAGAACTATATGAGGAGGAAGAAAATACTCCAAATGATTCTAAATTACATGCAAAAAGATTGCTTAGAAAATAGCAATCTTTTTTAAGTCTATGATATGACATATGGATCTTGCATGGTTCCATTTCCTGTGAATGTGATTTTATCTGGGTCTAGGTTTATGACAGGACGGACGCCGTACCCATACCAAGTGTCGTTGCGGTCAAGCTCGCCAGATGAAGTGACATATACCTCGAGCGCTGTGAACCAACTGCCGAAGTTGGACGGCGACATGGTCCAATAATATTGACCACTGTACAAATAATAAAGCGTATTTGCAGAGCCATTAACTCCACCTGCCATATTTATTTCATCTGCTGTTATCAAACCAATTGGATAAGTAAGTTTTTCGTTTCCATTTGTTCCTTTAACATTAAAACTATCATTTTTAGGACAACTTAATGTTGGCCCGAGTATTCCTTGATTTACATAATTTATATATCTTTCATACCCATATACCGTTGGATGCATTCCATATCCTTCATTTGTATATGTTCCACTTTGTTTATTTGAAATACTTCTATTATTACAGAATATTGTATCTTTTGATAGTTTCTCAGAATAATTGTTTAAATCGTTTTGATACCAATTTTCCAGATATGTTTTTATTGTACTATTAACATCATTACTTTGTGACTGCTCTTTTGAAGTAGTTCCATATCCTACGCCACTTATATTCATAGACGTTGATGAATTATATTTTGTCGTATAGAAAAGTTTTTGACATGTCCCGTCTTTATTAGTACTGAAACATGTATAATAGCCAACTTTATCAGAAGCAATTGTTCCTTGAATTATATTTCCAGAAAGTTTATAACTTCGGCCATTCTTATCTAATGTATAGCTTGTTCCAAAATAATATTTTGCTGTAGAAGAGAATCCTGTATAAAGAAACGTAGCACTCCCGCTATCTGTTGTTACAAAATTATCGGGATTTGCATACATATATCCAACATATGTATTATCGTTTATATAGCTATTGAACGGCTGTGTGCCAATTTGCCTATCACTACTTGATTCACCATTCGCATGAGCTTTAGTACCATCATATATAAGTCTTACGGTTCCATCGCCATTGACTCTAACTGCACGCCAATAATAACCACCAAACTTAACATAATTACTAGCTGTGGAACCACGGTAATAATATGTTTTTCCATCATCATCACTATTCGCATACATTCCAACTGTAGATGTGTCATAACTCTCTGGTGTTTGTGTGTAATTATAATATGTTATAGTTGTCGTTACTACCCCAGTTTCATTATTTGTCTTTGAACTTATATCGACAATTCTAGATGTTGATGATTGTCCATTTACCCCATCTGTTCTTCTAGTTGTATAATAAATATTTCCATCATTTAAATTTATTTCATTTGGATTTCGAAGACTTCCACCAGTAATTGTATACATTCCAGTTTCTGGATTAAATGTATAGCCAGTTCCTATATATACCAAAGTTGATGTGGTTGACCATGCACTTGTCGTTGCCGCATACTTTTCATCATATAATACACTCGGAGTTGTCTTTGTAAAATCTGGTGTTCCTTTGGCTTCTATTGCCTTTTTTGCTTCTTCAATATTTGGATTCTGGGCTTCAGTCGCAATTAAACAATCTCCAAAATCCTCTATTCCATTTTTCTTACAATATGATGTATATCTGATTGCGGTTGACTGGGCTTTTATTTCTGAGGTATTACCAGCTGTATCTTTGACATAAGCTGTTACTAAATAATCTCCTTCATCTAAACTTGTAAATGTATAGTTTGGATTATCACTTTCTATATATGTCTTCCCGCCATCTTTACTATAGTAATATTTATATAAGCCACTTTCATTATCTGATGCGGTTAAAGTTACGGTCATCACATCATCTTTGGTTGTAATCGACATATTTGAAAGTGTTGGCTCTCTACCATCTACTTTATATTCTGACGAACATTTATTTGTAATATTTCCTACCATATCAGTGGCTTTGATGCATAATTCTTGTGAGTTTTTATTACTTTCTAAAGTTATTGTGGCTTTGTTATCTGTAAGTGATAAAGCTTTATTTGGCGTGCAGTCTTTCCCTACGCAATATAATACTTCTTTTACTTTATCATTATCTGTTACTTCGGTATTTAATGAAAGACCTTTATACCATCCATTTTC
>CALVRJ010000058.1 GCA_944358545.1 uncultured Bacilli bacterium
ACCTGTACAATACAGACTTAAATATTCATAAAATAATTATTTTTATTTAGTGTGTACTTGACAGGTACTAGTATCAAATGAGAACCTTTTTATTATTTAATCTCGATAACTCTATCGGATTTAGTAGTATCTTCTTCAGGAACGACAACTTTTAAAACTCCATCTTTGAATTCAGCAGAAACTTTGCTTTCATCAATATCACCAACATAGAACTTACGTTCCATTGAACCATAAAATCTTTCTTGACGAATGAAGTTTTTATTCTTTTCTTCGTTTTCACCATTCTTTTCAGCACTAATTGTTAAATAACCATCATTGTATGAAACAGAAACATCTTTTTTATCCATACCTGGCATATCAGCTTCGATATAATAATTTCCATCCTTTTCATAAACGTCACATTTCATATCCTCTGTTGGAGTTAAAAAGTTATCAAACATACTGTCTAAATCAAATCTTCTTGGTAACATACGCATCTTTCATTCCTTCTTTCTTTTACACCTTAATAATATCACTCTTTTTAGCACTTGTCAAGGATAAGTGCTAATTTTTGACAGTTTTTTCAAAAAAAACAAGATTACACTGTAACCTTATTAATTCTCATCATAATTCTATCTTTTCCAAGTAATCTCATTATTTCATATAAATCAGGTGTATTACATTTACTAGTTAAAGCAACTCTAACAACTGTACTAAAATCAGCTATACTTCCTTTATAATTATCCGGATTTGCCTTATATTCCTTCATCTCGCCGGCATATCCTAACTTAACAGCTGCCTCTTTCATATGATTAAACCAAGAATCCTTATCATCGTCTTCTTTATAATAATCATTTAAATAAGTATCTAAAATATTTTTAATCTCACTCTTATCCGAAACTTTCTGCCATTCATAAACACTTGGGTTAAATAACTCATCATACATATACCAAATCTGATCCTTAACCTCGCTAAAATAAGCAATATCCTTTCTTGGCTTCTTTTGCTCTCTTTCAATATTAAATATAGAAGTCGTATAATCCTTATATTTTTTCATTAATGAAGCAAAATCTATATCGTAAAGTTTTGCCCATTCATAAGCCATATCATAAACCTCAGTTGCTTTTAATTTACTTATATAATTTTTCGAAATACTTATTAACTTCTCATAATCAAATAAAGTTCCTCCAATAGGCATCTTTTTAAAATCAAGCTTAAACTCATCTGGGTCACTGTCTTTATTTTGAAGCATCCACATCTCAAAATTAGAATTGGCAATCGTCTCTAAAAATAACATTAAAGCCTTGTTAGGAATACCTTTTTCATGATAAAAACTAATTGCTGCTTCTGGATCTTTTCTCTTACTAAGTTTTCTCTTTTTACCATCCTCTTCAATACAAATTGGAGATACATGAGCATACTTAGGAACTTCAAAACCAAGCATATCAAAAAGCTGTACATGAACCGGAACAGAAGAAAGCCACTCATCACCACGAATAACATGCGTCGTCCCCATCAAATAATCGTCAACCGCATGAGCAAAATGATAAGTAGGAAGCCCATCAGACTTTAAAATAACAATATCTTGATCGTTTTCTGGAAGTTCCATTTTACCTTTAATTTCATCTTTAAACTTAAAATGATGATTAAAATTACCTCTTGATTTTAACCTGATTATATACTTCTCTCCATTGTTAACTTTTTCTATAACCTCATCCATACTAAGTCTTCTACATCTTGCCCATATTCCATAATATCCAAGCCTCTCTTTGTTAGAAGCTTGTCTATCATGATCGTGTCGTAGACTCTCTTCACTACAAAAACAAGGATATGCTTTATCTTCAATAATTAATTTTTTGACAAAAGCTTTATAAATATCTCCTCTTTCACTCTGCGTATAAGGACCGTAACTACCTTTATCACCATCTAAAGTAACACCTTCATCAAAATTAATATCAAACTTAGCTAAATCTTCGATAATCTTTCTAACTCCATCGTCAATACTTCGCTTCTGGTCCGTATCTTCAATTCTCAAGAAAGAAACCCCTCCACTTTGTTTAGCCATTTTAACTGAAATAAATGAAGTATATAAAGCACCTAAATGAACAAGCCCCGTTGGACTAGGTGCATATCTCGTTACCATTGCCCCTTCAGGTAAATTTCTCTTAGGATATTTATTCTCATAATATTTATAATCGTGTTCTGATTTAACTAAAAAATCTGCATACTCTTCTCTATTCATACTAGTCCTTCTTTCCTTTTATATTATCTTATAATTAAAACTTAAAATCAAGTAAACAAAGAAAAAAGATTCAAGTTTTATGAATCTTCTTCTGTTTCGGTAGACGGACCATCCGGTCCACCAACCCCTGGAGCAACTGGATCAGAACCATCTATACCTTCGCCACCTGTCGAACTACCACCAGTACTTCCACCTTGACTTGAACCACCTGAGCTACCTCCACCAGTAATTTCGGTATTATTTTCAGAATTGTTTCCTTTATCTTCATCTTCTTTTTTAGTCTCATCTTTTTTCTCTTCTTTAGTATCTGAAGTAGATGTACTTGTACTAGATGAAGTATTACCACCTGCAGTAAGTGTGATTGAACTTACATCTTCCACATTAGCTCCAGCTGGAACGCTCTGACTTATTATATATCCATTGCCACCTCTAACATTTACCTTTATACCATGGCTACTACAATATGACTGAGCATAACTTAAGGTTTCGCCAACAAAACTTGGAAGTTGAACCAAACTCTTTTTACCAGTAACTTTTGCCCCAATAACTTCTTCTTCATAAGGAGTATTAACATCAAAACTAAATGATTTAATAACTTTTGTCTTCTTATGTCCTAAATTTTCTTTCATCGCATTAGAAACTGCTTTTACACTATCATCATACAAAACGAAATCGTAAAGAGATAAATTAGTTCCGCCATAATCGACTATTCTCGCATCATAACCATTAAGTTTAAGTCTTTGAATACCAAGTGCATCCGTAATACTTCCATCACCACTCTTGGCCATTATATCTTTAAATACATTATAAAGTGATAAAATTTGACTTGTACTCATATTAGTTGTCATATTTGAACCAATTGTATCGAGTAAATTATTTATTGTATCAATACTTCTAACATCTTTAATTTTATCAAGCAAAGCTGTTACAACCTCTTGTTGATGTTCACCTCTTATAAAGTCATTGCTTGTATAATTAGTCCATTTAGAAGAACATTTACCAGGATTAGGATGTCTATTACGAGCAAACGCTAAAGCTTGTTCACCATTTAAATTTTGTAAACCTTTTTCGATGTAAACTGTATTGTTACCCCATTCACGATTACTATTTTGCTCACATAAATTATATGGAACATCTACTTGTACTCCGCCTAAAGCATCGACAAGCTTAACAACACCTTTAAAATTAATCTTTACATAATAATCAATTTTTACGTCTAAGAAGTTTTGAATTGTATCAATCATACAACTCTCACCCTTCCAAGCCGCATGAGTTATTTTATTTTTTCTTTGACCCGCAAAACATGCGATTGGAACATAAGAATCACGAGGAATACTAAGCATTGTTGTACTTAAAGTTTCCGGATTAAACGTAAGAAGCATTAAAGAATCTCCATTAAACGTACTATTTTCAATCCCTTCTTTTTCCGAATCAACACCCATTAATAAAACTGTAAATGGTTCCGTAATTGGCTTTGTACTATTGTTTTCTTTTTTATCCTTAACCTTCTTAGTTTGGGTATAAACAATCTTTGTCTTATCTTTTAAATCTTCATACCCTTCCATACTTGCATACATCACTGAATAATTTGTCGGTAAAAATGCATAATCGATTTCTCCGCTAAGTAAATCATTAATTTCATCTAATTGATTATCATATTTCTTTACTTCATTCTTTAAATTATTATCTTTAATTATCTCCTGTGGTATCTCATAACCATCTATACTATTTTTATCACTAGTAATTCCTATTACACTGCTTTTATCAATATCGTCAATATCATTAGCACTACTATCTTTCAAAGCAACTATACTAGATGAATAAGTCGTATATCCATCCGTATCACTAATACTAGCTAAAGTACCATATACATTACCAATAAACCTAGCTACAAAAAATCCTCCAAAAGCAATAACTAACATCAAAATTATTACTATAAAAAACTTAACCTTTTTTGACTTTCTTAAAAATCTAATACCAAATAAAATAAGAAGCAAACAAATAAATACTAGTACTATCGAACCAACTAATCTAAGTAAATTTTCAACTGTATCAAGCAAAGCTACAGAATAAATTAAATATCCTGCCCCAACTATCATTAATAAAGTACTTATTAAAAATATAATTAATAATGATTTCTTATTCTTCTTTTTATTATTATCCATGCGCTTACTCATGCAAATCCTCCTCGCAATATTCTATATAAGTATACCCCATATTTTTAAAATGAGCAACCCATAAAAAATAATTCATAAAATTAATTTTTCGCCCATAATAATAACATAAAAGGCCTATTTTAGTCAAAATAAGCCAAATTATTTTTTATTTTTTTCTAAAATTGCCTTTATAATTTTATAAGAATCTTTTAAATCTTTATATCTGGAAACCTCATCATTGTAAATAGTTTTAATCGGAACAAAATCAACCTGAATATTATTAACCGCTAAATATTTAAGCACATTTATTTCATATTCAAAACCACTACCAGAAACCTCACAAAGATCATTTAAAATTTTTTTAGGAAAACATCTAAGACCTGTTTGCGTATCACTGATTTTAGTTTTATATTTCATATTAAAAATAAACGCCACACTCTTATTTGCAAATCTTCTTTTAAAAGGCACTGTTTTATCAAAAGTTCTAACCCCTAAAACCACATTTTTACTTTCTAAAAATTTATCAGCTACCGCTTTTATATCCGAAATATCTTGTTGCAAATCATCATCTACCGTAATAACTCCATCACAATTTAAAGAAAAAATATATTTAAAACCTGTTTTTAATGCCTCACCTTTACCTAAATTCTTATCGTGCCGAAGTATTTTATAATCTTTTATCCTCTTAAAAATTGCTTTATCATAACTTCCATCATCGACAATTATGATATTTTTAAATCCCGCATCTTTTAAATTGTCCAACACCTTATATAATTTAAGCGACGGTTCAAAAGTTGGAATTAATACAAATATACTATCATACATAATAAACTCCTCCTTTTAAATTTACCCATATTATAAACAAAATAATAAATAATTTCAATCTTATTACAAAATAAAAATATATTATAAATAGTGTCAATAACTTATGAAAATGTCCCGAAAAAAAGTAAACATTAGTGGAAAAATTTTTAAGCATATACATGGTTT
>CALVRJ010000059.1 GCA_944358545.1 uncultured Bacilli bacterium
AAAGGTTTTAAATTTTCTTTTGAGTAATCTTTCGGTAAATTCTTTAAGTAAATATTCATTGCCAGGTGTGCAAAAAACTGCTTTAAATAACTTATCTGTAATGAGAGGATAAAACTTTTTAATTGTGACTATGATATCACCTTCCTTTCTTTTTTTGATGAAGTCCTTTTTTATCCTTCTATTATATATATACATCGTGCATAACCCTATTTCCTTTTTATTTTGAATTTTTTTCTTAAAAAATATGAAAAAACTATGACTTTTATCATAGTTTACTCTTCTTTTTTGCCAACTAGAACTTCTCTTGGTTTAGATCCGTTTGGCGGGCCAACGATTCCTCTTTCTTCTAAAAGATCTATACATCTTGCGGCCCTATTGTATCCGAGTCTGAATCTTCTTTGAAGAAGTGAGGCACTCGCCTTACCTTGGGTTGTGACAAATTCAACGATTTCGTCATATAAAGGTTCTTCATATTCTTCTTTATCTAAGGTAGTAACGGCTCCTTTATCTTCATCAGAGATGGTTAAGGAATCATCATACATAGCTTTTTGCTGGGAAATCGTGTAATCGACAACGGCCTTTATTTCGTCATCACTAATAAATGTTCCTTGAACACGCATAGGCTGATTTTCCCCTTGTGGAAGGAAGAGCATATCACCTTTTCCGAGCAATTTTTCGGCTCCGCTCATATCGAGGATTGTACGAGAGTCAATACTACTTGAAACTGCGAATGAGATTCTCGATGGAATGTTAGATTTAACGACTCCAGTGATAATATCAGTACTTGGTCTTTGGGTAGCAACGATTAAGTGAATTCCGGCAGCTCTAGCCATTTGCGTGATTCGCATAATGGAATCTTCGACTTCTTTGGCAGCGACTAACATCAAATCAGCAAGTTCATCGATAATAACAACAATGTATGGAATTTTTTTGATTTTTTCATCATCTGGTAGGCTCTCATTTTTCTTTTCAACGTAGGCATTATAACCAGCGATGTTTTTAGTTTTAGATGATTCGAACAAATCAAATCTATCTTCCATGATTTTAACTATTTTTTGAAGAACAATGTTAGCTTTTTTAGGGTCAGTTACAACTGGGGTTAGTAAATGAGGGACCCCATTATACATTGATAGTTCAACTTTTTTCGGGTCAACTAAGACTATTTTTACTTCATCTGGTTTTGTTCTCATTAAGATTGAAGTAATCATACTATTGATGCATACGGATTTACCTGAACCAGTAGATCCAGCAACTAAAAGGTGCGGTGTTTTATCAATTTCACAGAATATTGGCTGGCCCATGATATTTTTACCTAAGGCAACTAAAAGTTTACTGTTTTCTTTACCTTTTGGTACTTGTTCAAGTATTTCTCTGACAGATACGGATGTTGTTTGCTTATTAGGAAGTTCGACACCGACGGTTTTTTTACCAGGAATTGGAGCTTGAATTCTAACGTCTTTAGCGCCTAATTCCAAAGCTATTTCTTTGTTTAAAGCGGTTATTTTAGATAGTCTTGTTCCTGATTTTATTTCTAGTTCATACTGCGTTACGGTTGGACCTGTGTTAGCGGCGACAACTTTAGCTTCAACACCAAAGTCTTTGATAACTTTTTCTAGTTCACCAACGGTTTCTTTGATGGCGTCTTGATTGGCTTTGATGGTTTCTTTTTTGATTTTAGGTTTAACTAGTAAAGTTATTGGTGGTTTATGATATTCACCAGTTTGTCTTGTTTCTTTAGGTTCTTCAGTAACTGCTTCTTCATGAACTGGTTGCGGCTGCGTACTTTGAGTAATGATAACATCTTTATCTTTTTCTTCTTCATATTCTTCTTCGGCTTCTTCAGCGGCTCTCGAAGCTTTTCGATTGGCACTTGCTTCTTTAGCTTTAGCAAGTTTGGCTTTGATAGCGTTTACGGCATCGTAAATAGATACGCCAGTAAACATAATTGTTCCGCAGACCATTAAGGCAATACAGACTACTTCAGTTCCTTCTAGGGTTAGAAGTTTAACGCCTAAGACAGCAAAGATACCACCGATAATGCCTCCTCCTTGGATTGTGCCATTATTAGATACAAAGTTCATGGCGTTACTGATGGTTTCAGATAGGACGTCAAATGATACACCATCGGTACCTAATTGTTTGATATATTCGGTATGAGATAAAATTAAGATTCCTAAAAATAGGATATATAGACCAATAAGGTTTGAGGTGAAAAAGTCTGGTTTATCTCTTTTGACCATCATATATCCACCACATACTCCAAGGCCAATTAGGGGTACGATATACCAAGCTCCTGTTAGAAATGCAGAAAATCCTTTGATAACTTCGGCTGTTATACCAAATGGACAGCACCCAATTATAGCAATTAATATTAAGATTATTCCTTTTAATTCGATACTATATGAAGCTGATTGCTTTTCTTTTGTTTTTCTTTTTTTCTTTTTTGCCATGTTTTACTTCCTCCACTATTCTTATTTAATTATACCATTTTTTAGCTTTAATACAAAACTTTTGTACGTATTTTTACAAATAAAAAAGGTTTATTTTACTGTTTGGTAAAATAACCTAAGAATTCTTTATTACCACTACCACCTTTGATTGGTGATGCGGTTATTTTTTGGCATGTAAAGTTAATGCTTTGAAAGTATGATTTGACTTTATTTATAACCTCTTCATGAATTTTTGAACTTGTAATTACTCCTTTATATTTATCGGCTATTTCTTTGCCACATTCAAACTGAGGTTTAATTAAACAAATGATTTCTTTTAAGTTTTCCATTTTACTTAATTTTTCAGTTAATAATTTAACAGAGATAAAAGATACATCAATGGTGGCAATATTTACGTCTTTTAAAATATTTAAATCAATATTTCTGAAATCTGTTTGTTCATGTAATTCTATTTTTTTATTACCTCTTAATTTTTTATCTAACTGGTCTGTTCCAACATCGATAGCAATTACTTTTTTTATATTATTTTGAAGCGCACAGTCAGTAAATCCTCCTGTGGAAGAACCGATATCAACCATAATTTTTCCTTTTAAATTAATCTTAAATACTTTTAGGGCTTTTTCTAATTTTAAACCCGCTCTAGATACATAAGGCAAGACATTACCTTTTATTTCCATATTTGTATTTTCATTTACTTCAAAGCTTGGTTTAGTTATTTTTTTATTATCACAATAAATAATTCCTTCTTTTATTGCTTCTTTGGCTTTAGTTCTTGTTTCAAACATTCCTCTATTTACAAGTTCGACATCCAATCTCATAAAATCACCAATTATATAATATATTGTTTTTATTTATTTTACAAGAAAAAGTCCTGAATTTAATCAGAACTTAAACTATTTTGAGTTACTTCGAGTTAATTTTCTAGTGACGACAATTGATACGATAATACATATAATTCCTAAAATTATTATCATTATTGATCCATATAACGATGTTGAAGGAACTGATACAACTTCTGATGGATTGTTATCACTTTGATTATTTTGACTAACATTCATATTTTTTTTATCGTTAATTGTGATAGTAGACTGAGCTGAATGCGATTCACCTTGTTGAAAAGTACTTGAACAATCAAAATCGATTGTTGTTGTAGATACACTCGTTGGAACCCCTTTTATTATGTTATTTTTTTGGGTTAACCCTGCTGGTAACGTTTTAGCAATACATCCGTCTGGTATTTTCTCATAGTATTCTTCTCCTACGGTGCCATCTTTCAATTTTGAACTAGGACTCGGTGCTTGATAAAATTTATCTCCAGGATGTTGATAAATACGTATGTAATCTACACTTGTTGTTTTCGGAAACTTTGTTTGATCTAATCCATTCCCATTTCCATTTAAACTTGCTCCTCCGTTTAGCATAACAAACATTGGATCTGAAAATGCATTAGTTCCTACAGTCATAGATTCATTCCATTCATTAGATAGACTACTTAAATCAATGTGTCCCATTTCCTGACCATTAATTAACCAAGTCATGCGATTTTCGGTCCATAAAAATCCAAAAATAGTCCATTGGTTGTTTCCAATCGAAGACGGTGTCATCCCACTCTTGTTAGCGTGTGTGGTAGGTGTATCGTTATTCCATGGTGCTTTCCAAAGATGTATTCCCCCTGTCGTTACGCCATCTGCATCATATTTTTCACATCCACTCCATGCACACGCTTCCATCATGTCAACTTCTGCTGCCCAGTTTTTTTGTACTCGATCATTTATCAATGTGTTGCCCTTAAGCCACCATGCTGCCCATTCTTGACCATAATCCGTTTTCATGCGTATTTCAGCATATCCTTGCTTGAATGCCCAAAAAACGGGTTGTGAGCCGTTATTGCTAGCTGTTGGTAATACACAATTATATCCTGCTTTATTTTGAGGGTTACATGCAGACTGTAATGCATAGGGACGATGCAATATTCCATTTTCATCAAAATATGTTGTAAAATTTACAGAGCCATTAGAAACCGTGGGTTCTTCACATGGTAAATTATTTCCAGAGCATTGCCAACTATTTAATGACCAATTTTTATTGTTAAGAGTATTTCCATTAAATTCATCATTAAACACTAGCGAATAGCCTTTAGGAACATAAGTACTATCTTCTATTTTACTGGCTAATGTTATCGTCCTTTCGTTATTAATTGTTATTTCATTCGATAATAAACAGACTATAGCAAATATATATATTGCAAATAGAATAATCTTTTTTTTCATTTTAAGTATCATTCCTTTCACTACATTCAAGGCACACATAAGAATGAAAACCTTGAACTAAATTATTTTTCTATATAAGATTAGTCATGAAGAAATGTGTGCCGCAAAGCACAGCAGGAAGAGCCGCAGACTTCCTATAACTCTTGAAATTAAAACAGAATTTTAAGCAGTGCAAATGTAGGTACTTCAAGAACATATAAGTTGTTCCCTTGAAACTATTGCTTAATCATTGGCTTTAGTTAATTCTTAGTGCTACCTATCTAGATAACATATCCTTTCAAAAATATTTTTTGAAAGGATATGTTTATAAAGAAGTTATTTATCCAAAAGCATATTGTGTGGGGATGAGTATAAATCTTTTATTGTTGCTGTCATTTGTGATTCAACTACCATCACACCTAAATATTACAAAAGTGTTCCTCAACCTTTAACAATGACCTTTTTGGTATGTTCCGAAAATAAATTTTATTTTTCAGATTTTCACTTTCTTTCTATGATAATATGCTTATAACCGGACAGTTTTTAAAACGATATAAAAATGACCTAGAGTTTATCTAAGTCATTTTGTCTCTTAAAATTGA
>CALVRJ010000060.1 GCA_944358545.1 uncultured Bacilli bacterium
CAAACCATGTATATGCTTAAAAATTTTTCCACTAATGTTTACTTTTTTTCGGGACATTTTCATAAGTTATTGACACAAAAAAATTAAGCCTAAAACAACTTAATTTTTTAGAAACAATAACTTAAAATTATTCAGCTTGATTATACATTAATACAAGTTTAGCTTTTTGTTGTGTAGTTGTTGGTTGAGCTTCAACACTTGAATTGTAAACAACTTTTACTGTAAATTGTTTAGTGTCGCCAGCATTTAATGTTTCACCTTCACTAATTCCTTCAACTGTATAAACAATTGGGTCTGCTGGATTATTTGCAGCAGTTAAACTAGTTTGTTCAGTTAAACTACCATCTTCAGGACCTACAGATAATGTAATATCAGTAAGTTCTGCATTGATATCTCCACCATTTTCAACAGTTACAGTATAAGTGATTTGATCTCCTGGTGAAACAAGTTTTGCATCAAATTCTGCAGTTGTGGTAGTATGACTAGGCGTACCGGCATCTGTAGAACCAGTTGTTCCAGTAGAACTTGAAGTTTCTTCTCCTGTAATATCACTAATATGAACGTCCCAGTTAGAACTAATTGAAGCACTACCATTAATTGTAAGTTGTTGAGCAAAAGCTGCATAACCTACAGCCATAACAAAAACTACAGCTAAAAGAGCACCAATAAGCGCATTCTTATGTTTTGTTTCCATTTTCATCCTCCTCTATCAAGTAGTCTCTCTACTCTATATACAATCATAACATATTTTAATTTTTCTGACAAGAATTATTTTAAACAATTTAGCAAAATAAAAAACTATTCACCTTTTGATAAATAGTATTTCTTTTTATAATAAAAGCCCTTATTTTCTAAAGCTTTACTAGCTATAGTTTGAAGTAAATATACAACTTTTCC
This sequence comes from uncultured Bacilli bacterium, assembly GCA_944358545.1. Classification (GTDB taxonomy): domain Bacteria; phylum Bacillota_I; class Bacilli_A; order RF39; family UBA660; genus Coprosoma. Next base: position 898 of record CALVRJ010000060.1, read on the forward strand.
TTTTACATTAAATCCATCATCAGGAATATAGTCAACCAAAACTTTTTTTACCCCGCATTTGTCGGCAAACATCATATCGACAAATAATGAATCACCTATAAAAATCGTATTTAACGGCACACACTCATCGTCAAACATATCTCTTATAATTTTAAATCCTTTATATATTGGTTTATGCGCATTTGACACAAATTTAACATTTAACTTATCAGCTACCGATTTTACTCTTTTATAAGAACCGTTAGAATATAAAGCTGCATGCATTCCTAAGCTTCTAATTCCCTCAAAAAGTTTTAATTGTCCCTCATTTACATCTATATTGTCAAACGGGAGCAAAGTACTATCTACATCAAATAAAGCATATCTAATACCTTCACTATATAGTTTTTCATAATCGATATCGTAAACTGATTTCACATAAATATCGGGCATACATTCATCTATTATTTTCATTATTTCTTTCCTCGATTTCCTTATTTACATATTTCAAAACTTCTTCTTCCGTTCTTGAAAAATCTTCGTAATCCGTCTTAAACCATTTTAATTTCATCTTATTATTAAACCATGTATACTGCCTTTTGGCATACCTTCGGCTATGCGTTTTAATATCCTCAATCGCTTCTTCCAAAGATTTTTCACCATCAAAATATTTAAACAATTCCTTATAACCAATTGGCGTCATTACTGCTTTCGTCTGAATATGTAAATCATATAAATTTCTAGCCTCATCTATAAGCCCCTCTTCAACCATCTTATCAACTCTTTTATTTATCTTATAATAAAGCACATCTCTATCAGCCGTAAGACCAATAAAAATTGTATCATACAAAAGTTTCGAACTCTTTTTCTTTTCACTATACGGCTTATTATTTTCTAAATAATAATTTAAAGCATTAATCACCCTAACTCTATTATTTAAATGAATAGTCGTTTCAGGATCGACTTCTAACAATCTTTTATATAATTCATCATTACTAACACCCTCAAATTGTTCCTTAGATTTTTCAGTAAATTCATAATCATATAAAGCCGCCGTTATATAAAGTCCGGTTCCCCCAACTAAAATCGGAATCTTTCCTCTTTTCAAAATATCATCTATTATCTCTCTAGCATCCTTTTGATAATCAAAAACAGAATAATCTTCATATAGCTTCTTTTCATCAAATAGATGATGAACCACACCTTCGGTATCTTTTATTTTATTAGTTGCTATATCCATCCCTTCATATATTTGTGTACTATCTGCATTAATTATTTCTCCATCTAACTTCTTAGCCAAAAAAATTCCTAATTCAGACTTTCCAGTCGCTGTCGGACCAGTTATAACAATTACCATTGTTTCACCTCAAATCATTAAAATAAAGTATCATTATGCTTCTTCTTTAAATGAGCATAAGCCTTTTCCGTTACCATCCTACCTCTAGTCGTTCGCTTTAAAAAACCATTTTGTAATAAATAAGGTTCATATACATCTTCAATCGTTGAAGCTTCTTCACCAATACTAGAAGCAAGGGCATCAAGACCTACTGGACCACCATTAAACCTCTCGATAATCGCGTTTAATAAATTATAATCTGTCGCATCAAGTCCAAAATCGTCAACCTTTAATTTTTCTAAAGCAATCTTAGTAACTTCTAAATCGATATGGTCTTTTTCCATTACAAGTGCATAATCACGGACTCTTTTAAAAAGCCTATTGGCAATTCTTGGCGTTCCTCTACTACGTCTTGCCAATTCGTAAGCCGCATCTTCATCTATCGGCGAACCTAAGACTCCACTTGTTCTTAAAACAATATCTTTCAGTTCATCTTCATTATAAAAATTAAGTCTTGAAACAATTCCAAACCTATCTCTAAGAGGCCCAGTTAAATCACCTGCTCTAGTAGTCGCCCCAACTAATGTAAACGGTGGCAAATCGATTGTTATACTTCGGCTAGAAGCATCAGACCCCACAATAATATCCAGTTTAAAATCTTCCATTGCCGAATATAATATTTCCTCAATAAATCTTGGAATTCGATGAATTTCATCGATAAATAAAACATCTCCAGGCTCTAGTGTCGACAAAATAGCTGCTAAATCACCACTTTTTTCAATTGCAGGACCACTAGTTGTTTTTATATTAGTTCCCATTTCATTTGCTATAATATATGCCATTGTTGTCTTACCAAGACCAGGAGGACCATATAATAAAACATGATCTAAAGCTTCGCCTCGCATTTTAGCCGCCTTCATAAAAATACTTAAATTTTCTTTTAACTCACTTTGACCAATATATTCATCTAAAGTAATCGGTCTTAAACTACTTTCCATTTTATCTTCTTTAAGTTCTTCACTACTAACAACTCTTTCGTCCATCAAATCACCACCTATTTAATCTTTAATACTTTTTCTAAATAGCATTTCCCACAAAGTGGAACATATTTTACATTAGTAGTACCATCTATTATAACCTCATCGCCCTCTAAAACGAACTTACCATTAATCTTTCGGCCAACCATTCTTGCAATGCTACCACAGTTACATATAGTTGGCAATTCTTCAAGCACATCGGCAATTTCTAAAAGTCTCAGACTTCCTTCAAAAGATTTTCCTTTAAAATTAACCCTCAATCCATAACAAATAACTGGAATATCATAAAATTTACTAACTTTATATAGATCATTTACTTGATTTTCCTTTAAAAATTGTGCCTCATCGACAAAAATACAATACAAATCATTAAATTTTCTTTTTAAAAGACTCAGAATATTATCCTCTTTATCAATTAAAATGTCAACTTTGCGTTCCATTCCAATCCTTGAAGAAATAAAATCTCCTGCCTTTGTATCTATCTTTGGTTTCATCACTAAAACCTTAAATCCATTTTCCTCATAATTATAAGCAGTTCTCATCAAATCAATACTTTTTCCAGCATTCATCGTTGCATATTTAAAATGTAATTTAGCCATTATTTTAAAAGTAACCTCAAAGCTTCTTTAATCTGACTTTCAATATCTAAACTACCATCGACCTGTTTAACCACTTTATTAATATCAGCACTTTTATATCCAAGGCTTTTAAGAGCATCGGCAAGCTCAGATGAAACGCTAACTTGTTCATCACTTTTCTTAACAAGCTTACCCTTCAAATCTAAAATAATTTGCCTAGCAAGTTTATCACCTATCTTTGGAAATTTCTTCAAATATAAAATGTTTTCTCTTTCTATTGCATCTATAATTCCTTCAGGAGAACCTCCTGCCAACATTGGCATTGCCATCTTACAGCCAAGGCCTTTAACTGATGTTAATCTTAAAAACAAATCCTTTTCCTCATAAGATTTAAAACCATATAACGTATTTTCATCTTCCCTAATATACTGATAAATATATATTTTATACTCTCCTCCTATATCAAATGAATAAGGATTAGCTGTATAAACCAAATAACCAATTCCATTATTTTCTAAAACAATATAACCACTTTGAATATCAGTTATCTTTCCATTTATATATTCATACATAAAAGCAATCACTCTTTCTATTTAAGCACATTATAATTATACCATACGAACATGTGTTTTTGTTAAATATTCATAAAAATAATTAAGATAACTTATTTTTTTTAAAGAAAAAACTCTGAATCTTATCAGAGTCTCATTCAAGTATACTTATAACCGGACAGTTTTTAAAACGATATAAAAATGACCTAGAGTTTATCTAAGTCATTTTGTCTCTTAAAATTG
>CALVRJ010000061.1 GCA_944358545.1 uncultured Bacilli bacterium
TGTTTTAAAAGCTGAATATCCTACAGCCATTAAAAGTAATATACCAACTAATGAAAATATTATTATTTTTCTTTTTTGGTTACTCCTGTACATATCTTTACCTACCTTTATATATATTTTAGCATTCAAATGAATGCGCGTCAATTAAGTTTATGGAAAATCTTGTTAAAATGCTTGTAGAGGTGCGTTTACATGTATTTAAGACGGTTAAAAGATTTGCGTATAGATAACGATTTATATCAAAAACAAGTTGCCGATTATCTTAAGATTACAAGGCAACAATATGGTTTATATGAGGTTGGTAAAAGGGATATTCCAATTGATTTGCTTTGTAAATTAGCCGATTTTTATAAAGTGTCAACTGACTACATTTTAGGGAGAACTAATAAAAAGGATAATTCTAAGTTTATTATGAACTAATTATTTGAAAATATGAAAAAAGAGGAAATTTTTTATTTTTCCTCTTTTGTTTTATCTTTATTTTCTTTTGATTTTTCTTCTTTTTTTAGAACTGATTTATGAGAAAGATTTAATCTTCCTTTTTTATCATAGCCTTCTGACATTACGGTTAATTTATCGCCAACTTTGACAACGTCACTTGGTTTTTCAACCCTTTTAGTATCGAGTTTAGATACATGAACTAAACCTTCACAACCAGGCCATAGTTCAACAAAGCAGCCAAAGTCTTCAACTTTAGTAACAGTGCCTTCATAGACTACATTTTCTTCGACTTCTCTGGCAATGTCTTTAATCCATTTAGCTGTTTTTTCGATTACATCTTTATCACTGTGATAAATTACAACTTTACCATCGTCTTCTAGGTCGACTTTAACAGCATTGACATCGTTTACTGATTTTACGTTACTTGATTCTAAAATTATTTTAGTAATCATATCTCCGCCTTTACCGATAACGTCTTTAATTTTATCTGGGTTAATCATAAATGTCATAACTTTAGGAGCATATTTACTTACTTCTTTTCTTGGTTCTTTAATCGTATCAGTAATGACTTTTAAGACTTGTAATCTAGCTTTTTTAGCTTGTTTTAAAGCTTTACCTAATATTTCTTTACTAACTCCTTTAATTTTAATATCCATTTGCAGAGCACATATGCCATCTTTAGTTCCGGCTACTTTAAAGTCCATGTCACCTAAATGGTCTTCCATACCTTGGATATCAGTTAAAATTTGATATTTATCTCCAGAAGTTATTAATCCCATAGCAATTCCGGCAACGGGCGCTTTTATAGGAACACCAGCAGCCATTAGACTCATACATCCAGCACAGATACTTGCCTGTGATGATGATCCGTTACTTTCTAATATTTCAGAAACGACTCTTATCGTATATGGAAATTCTTCTTCTGACGGGATTACTTGAAGCAAGGCTTTTTCACCTAGGGCACCATGACCGATTTCACGTCTACCTGGGGCACCATATCTACCAGTTTCCCCAACACAGAACTGCGGAAAGTTATAATGAAGCATAAATCTTTTAGAGTCTTCTAAGCCAAGGCCATCTAAGATTTGATGTTCACCTAAAGCACCTAAAGTGGTTACAGATAGGCTTTGAGTTTCACCTCGCGTAAATAAGGCTGAGCCATGAGTTCTTGGAAGAAAATCAACTTCAGCGGATAGTGGTCTTATTTCATCCATTTTTCTTCCATCTGGTCTTATTTTTTCTTCGACAACTATTTTACGGAATAGTTTATATTCTAATTTATCGTAGATTATATTTATTTTGGCAACTAATTCCGTAATTCCTTCTTCAGTTAATTTAGATAAATTTTCTTCTTTATATTTTTCGATGATTTTTTCTTTGATTTCATCTAATTTACTATATTTTTCTTGTTTGTCTTTGATTCTTAACGCTTTATCAACGTCATCTTTGGCATAGGCTTCTATTTCATTTACTAAATCTTCAGATATTTCTAGTTTTTCATAGTCCATCTTTTCTTCGCCAATTTCTTTAACTATTTTATTTTCAAAGTCAACAAGTTTTTTGACAGCTTCATGGCCAAACATCAAGGCTTCAAGCATGTCATCTTCTTTGACTTCTTTAGCAGATGATTCAACCATATTAATCGCATCTTTTGTTCCGGCAACGGTTAGGTCGATATCAGATTTTTCAGCTTGTTCGGTTGCCGGGTTAATGATTAATTTCCCATCTACTCTACCTACTTTAACACCGGCAACTGGACCATTAAATGGTATTTTACTAATAGATGTTGCGAGTGATGAACCAAGTAGTGCGGCTAGTTCTGGGGAGTTATCAGGGTCTACTGATAAGACTGTGTTGACGATTTGGACTTCGTTTCTAAAATCTTCTGGGAAAAGTGGACGCATTGGGCGGTCAATCATTCTTGCGGCAAGGGTTGCGGCTTCACTAGGTCTTCCTTCTCTTTTGACAAAGCCTCCTGGTATTTTACCAACTGAATATAATTTTTCTTGATATAAAACCATTAGTGGGAAAAAGTCAGATAATAGATTGACGTTTTTAGAAACAACAACAGTCGATAGGACAACGGTATCACCATATCTTACTAAAATAGATGCGTCTGCTTGTTTAGCAACCTGCCCTGTTTCAATAACTAATTTGCGACCGGCAAAATTCATTTCAAATGTTTTTTTCATAACTTACCTCCATAAAATAAACACTCTAAAAGAGTGTCTACTATTTTCTTAAATTTAAGCTTTTAACGATTTCACGATATCTTGTAACATCTTTGTTCATTAGATATCTAAGTAAGCTTCTTCTGTGTCCAACTTTTTTTAGAAGTCCACGACGTGAGTGATAATCATGTGGGTGAACTTTTAAGTGTTCAGTTAAATCTTTAATTTCCTCAGTAAGAATTGCGATTTGAACTTCTGCTGAACCAGTATCGCCTTCGCTTCTAGCATACTTTTTAACTAATTTTTCTTTGACATCTTTTGTTAGAGCCATGTTTAAAACCTCCTTTTTTAATATATTCGCTTAAACCTAGAAAAAAAGATGGAGTTCTTCAATTCCAAGAATAAGTACATTAATAATATACATTAAATTTAAGGAAAATGCAAGAACTTTATTCATCTGTTACTAAAAAATCGTAACTAAGTACACTAAAAGGAAGTTTTCTTTCAATACATTCACAAAAAATAATTTTATTAAAAATTGTAATAATACATCATTGAATGTAAACGTATTAGAACAATATTATATAATTTCAGGGATTTATTGTAACAATTTTCCTTGTAATGATTTGATTTTTGTAATTGAAAGTCCTGTAACTTCAGATATTTTTTGAATGCTATCTCCAACCTTAAGTAAATTCTTGGCTGTTTCAATTAAAGCATTTTCTTTGCCGCGCTTTTCACCACTTTTTTCGCCCTCTTCTTTGCCATTGGCAAAATAAGTGTTTCTAATTTTCCTCTCATCTTCTTCTACAGATATAAAGTTAGCAAAATAATTTTCATCGTTTAACTTCTCTACTTGTTTTTGAATCTTCTTCATAAACTCATCACCTTTCTCTGCTAGAAATTCTAATTCTTCTCTTGATGCGGTTATCATTTTCAGAAAGTTATATTCATCATC
>CALVRJ010000062.1 GCA_944358545.1 uncultured Bacilli bacterium
ATAAGTGTAATTTAATAGTTCTTATTAAATTTATAACTTTTCTTTATTTTTTATTAAAAGAAAATTTTCTTTAAATTTTTTCACTTTATTTTCCTTTTTTTTTGATGTTATTTGTTATATAATTATTAAAGGTGGTATTATGAAGAAAATATTTGTGTTGTTAATTGGATTTAGCATGCTATTTTTAACTGGTTGTGGTAGAACTGGTTATGATGAAATTAGTTATGACCAATTACAAGAGCTTTTAGATGATAAAGAAAGTTTTCCTTTGGTAATTGCTAGTGCGACTTGTAGTGCTTGTAATAGTTATAGACCAACAATGGAAAAATTTATTAAAGAATACAATGTCGATGTTAAATATATCGATTTGGATAAGTTAACTGATAAAGAAGAGTCTGAGTTAATGAGTGAATTTCCAATTTCTGGAACACCGACGACAGTTTTTGTGACAAAAGGTACGGAAAAAGATACTTATAATAGAATTGTCGGTAATAAAAAATTTAGCGAAACTGAAGAAGCTTATAGAGAAAATGGTTATATAGATTAGGAGAATGTCTATGAATAATGACGAAAATTTAGTTTTTAATGAGGGTAATTCTATTAATATCGAGACGAATAATCCAAATGTAACAATAAGAAGAGTGGTTGTACCGGAAGAAGGGAATTCTAATAAAGATATTTCTAATAATGATGTTAAAGAGCCTGTTACTTTAGAGAGGTTAGATCCAAATGAATTTCCAATTATTACGAATTACTGTGATGATTTAACAGCTAAGGAATATGTTACAAATCCAGCAATTTCCAGAGAAGATGAGATAAAGAAAACAATGCTTGTGCTTCTTACTCCAGATAAGTCAGCTTTATTAATTGGTAAAGCTGGTATTGGTAAAACAGCAATTGTCGAGGGTATTGCTTATAAGATTCAAAGAGGAGATGTTCCTAACGCTTTAAAGGGTTATCATATTGAAAAGATTAACTCATCTTCAATGCTTGGTTCAATGACGGTTAATGGTAAAAAGGAGTCTGTTACTAACTTATTAGTTGCCGAACTTAAAAGAGCGCCTAAAACAATATTATTTATCGATGAGGTTCATACATTAATCGGCGGTAGTAAAGATGGTCCAATGGATTTGGCTAATATTTTAAAACCGGCTTTAGATAGAGGAGATATTAAGGCAATTGGTGCGACAACAACGATGGAATATGAGACTTATATTGTTCGCGATAGGGCGTTTTTAAGACGTTTTGACCGAATTGAAGTTTTAGAACCTTCTAGAGATGCTACAATTCAAATACTTATGGGAACGATTCCTAAAATAGAATATAAAACGGGTATTAAAATGATAAAAAACCATTATATTGCGACTTTACTTGTCGAATCAATTGTCGATGCTACTTCTGAATATAAAAGGGTATATGGACTTTCAGCAATGTACCCGGATGTTTCTTTATCAGTTTTGTCTGGAGCTTTTTCTAATGCTTTGTTTGAAAACAGACAGGAAGTTGGAATAGAGGATGTTTATGCGGCTATACGTGATAGTAAGAGAATTTATCCTGACAGTAGGGTAAAAGAGTGTGCGGCGTTTAGAGAAAAGTTTAAGAGAATATGTGAAGATAGGGGAATTGTTTTGCCTGATGTTAAAATGGAAGATATAGATGATAGTGAAGATTTATAATTTGATATTTTTTGCATATTATGTAATGTAACTTTATTTTAAGCTATTATTTGTGTTAAAATATTGATAAGGAGGGATTTAATGGAGAAGAAAATTCCAAAGAAAAATTATATAATTTTAGCAGTTGTTGTACTTATAACAGTAGCTTTAGTATTTTATGTTAGAGACTGGTATATAACGACAAATGAATATTATGCAGAAAATTCAACGATTAAAGATGTTTCAAGAGAAATTCGTGAGGACGAGATAAGTAATTATACTGTGGAAAGCGGGAAATTTGCGATTTATGCGTCAGCAGGAAGTAATACGGAAATTAAAGATTTCGAGAGTGATTTAAAGAAAGCAATTAAAGGGACAAGTTCTCAAAATAATATTTTATATTTAAATACTGATGAAATTGATGTTAATAATTTTTGTAATAATTTAAAAAGTAATTTTGCGAAAGATAATAGCGTTGCTGAAAGAATAAGTGCTACTTCTCCGGCTACTTTGTATGTGTTTGAAGAAGGTAAAATAACAAAAGTTTATAGTAATTTAAATAATTATACACTTGACGATTTAGAAAGATTATTTAAGAAAGTAGGTCTTGCAGATAATGCTTAATGTTGTTTTATTTGAGCCTGAAATCCCTCAAAATACAGGAAATATTATGCGAACTTGTGTGGCAACGGGGGCAAAACTGCATCTAATAAAACCTTTAGGTTTTAGTTTGGATGAGAAATCAGTAAGGAGAAGCGGAGCAAATTATATTGATGATTGTGATTATACTGTATATGAGAATTTTGACGATTTTTTAGAAAAAAATAAAAATGGTAAGTTTTACTTTTTAACAAGATATGGAAAACGTCCACATACATCTTTTGATTATAGTAATAAAGATGAAAACATTTATTTAGTTTTTGGAAAAGAAAGTACAGGTATTCCTAAGGAAATATTAAAAAATCATTTGGATACTTGTTTGAGAATCCCGATGTCAGATAAGGTGAGAGCTTTAAACTTATCTAATTGTGTAGCAATTATGGTTTATGAGGTTTTAAGACAACAAGATTATCCTAATTTACTTAGAGAAGAAACTTTTAAAGGAGCAGATTATTTAGAAAGATAACTTGAATTTAGATTAAAAAAATGTTAGTATTATATTAAATAGGATGATAGGAGGAATAATTATGGGGTTTTTAACAAACTGGGTTTTTTGGGTAATTTTAGCTATTATCGTATTTATAATGGCTATTATTGGTTTTTTAGCAGAAGGAACTATATTTAAGAAAAAAGATAGTGATGATAATATAAATAAAGATTCTAATGGTATAAGTGAGATTAATTCTAATGAAAAGCCAGAAACTCCTAGTGTTTTCGCACCTTTAAAATCTGCAAGTACACCGGAGACTTTGAATGTTAGTTCTGCACCAAGTATGCCAGAGACATTGAATGTTAGTTCTGCGCCAAGCATGCCAGAGACATTAAATGTTAGTTCTGCACCAACTATGCCAGAGACATTGAATGTTAGTTCTGCACCAAGTATGCCAGAGACATTAAATGTTAGTTCTGCACCAAGTATGCCAGAGACATTAAATGTTAGTTCTGCGCCAAGTATGTCAGAGACATTGAATGTTAGTTCTGCGCCAAGTATGCCAGAGACATTGAATGTTAGTTCTGCGCCAAGCATGCCAGAGACATTAAATGTTAGTTCTGCACCAAC
>CALVRJ010000063.1 GCA_944358545.1 uncultured Bacilli bacterium
ACAAACCATGTATATGCTTAAAAATTTTTCCACTAATGTTTACTTTTTTTCGGGACATTTTCATAAGTTATTGACATGTTTTTTGGCGGATATTATATAAAAACCTTTATTTTTTGTAATGATTTCTACTTCATATTTTTCGCTTAAATCTCGAGCTACACTTTTAGCACCTTGATTTTTGTTTATAACGAATATTAACTTGCCGTTTTCTTTTAAATACTTTGCGGCTTCAAATAAAATTTGATAAAGTATTTGCTTCCCTACTCTAACCGGAGGATTAGTGATTATATAGTCATACTTTTTAGTGACATTTTGATAGAGATTACTTTCAAAGATGTTAACATTTACCTCGTTTTTTTTAGCATTTTTTCGAGCTAAATTTAAAGCTCTTTTATTTATATCAAGCATGTCAATATTGGCATTGGTGGTTTTCTTTAAATAAATACCGATGGGCCCATAACCACAGCCGAAGTCTAGAATATCCCCTTTTAATTCAGATAAATTCAAAGATTCTAATAAGGTTCTGGTTCCAAAGTCTAGGCCATGTTTAGAAAAGATGCCATTATCGGTTAGTAAGGTTAGTTTTGTGTTTTTAACGATTATATTTATTTCTTTTTCTTCACTTTTGACATAGTCATTAGTAAAGTAATGGGACATTTTCTCACTTCCTTAGCTAAAAAGCCCGCAATTAATGCAGGCTTTGATTAGAATAACTATTTAACTTCTACTGAAGCTCCAGCTTCTTCTAATTTAGCTTTTAATTCTTCAGCTTCACTTGAAGGGATGTTTTCTTTGATAGCTCCACCGTTATCAGCTAAAGCTTTGGCATCTTTTAAACCTAAGCCAGTAACTTCTTTGATTAATTTGATAACTGGTAATTTGTTTGGACCAGCTGATGTTAATGTAACTGTTACAGTACTTGGAGTATCGTCTTCAGCGGCAGCAGGAGCAGCAGCAACGGCTACAGCACTAGGGTCAACACCAAATTCCTCCTTCATAGCGTCTACTAATTCTTTAACTTCAAGAATAGACATTTCTTTTAAACCTTCAATGAATTCTTCTTTTGTGAATTTTGCCATTTAAATCATTCCTTTCTTTATTTTTCTAAATCTTTGCTATATAAGTCTAAGCAAATTGATAAGTCTCTAACTGTTCCCATCATACCAGATGCAAGCATTGTAAGTAATCCTTCTCTTGATGGAATAGCAGATAATTCTTGTAATTTGTTTTCGTCAGCGATTTCGCCATCGATAATTCCGGCTTTTAAAACTAGGGCTGGATGAGTTTTGGCGAAGTCAGTTAAGACTTTAACAGGAGCAATTTCGTCTTCAGAAAAGGCGATTGCTTTTGGACCTTTAAGTTCATCGTCTAAATCGATTTTTAAAGTGTCGAATGCTCTTTTAACTAAAGTGTTCTTGTAAATTTTGAAATTAGAATTTGTCTCAGCAAGTTTATTTCTAAGTTCGTTTGTATCATCAACAGTTAATCCTTGGTATTCGAATAAAACCATTGATTTTGCTTCTTTAGTCTTTTTAGCAATTTCATCGATAATATCTTGTTTTTTATCGAGAATTTTTTGATTTGCCAAGAATAACACCTTCCTTTCTTCCACCGCATGAAAAAGCTCTACAAGACGTAGAGCTTCAAGGTTAATAATGTCCTCGGTAGGAAATTAAGCTTTTAAGCACCTACTGTCTACGGCTTTCTGCATTCATTATAACATATTTATTATTAGAAGTCAAAGCTATTTATATCAACTTTAACTCCAGGTCCCATTGTTGATGATAAAGAAATATTTTTAACATATGTTCCTTTAACAACAGATGGTTTTGCTTTAACGATAACGTTTACAAATGTCTTTAAGTTTTCAAGTAAATCTTCTTCACTGAATGAAGCTTTACCGATTAAAGCATGAACGTTACCATAAGAATCGGTACGGTATTCAACACGTCCTTTTTTAACTTCTTCAACTGCTTTTTTAGTATCTAAAGTTACAGTTCCAGTTTTAGGGTTTGGCATTAAACCTTTAGGTCCTAAGATACGACCGATTTTTCCTAAAGCTGGCATCATATCTGGAGTGGCAATCATAACGTCAAAGTCAAACCAGTTTTCTTTTTGAATTTTATCTAAGTAATCAGTGTCACCAACATAGTCAGCACCAGCTTCTCTAGCTGCATCAGCTGCAGCTCCTTTGGCGATTACTAAAACTTTTTTAGTTTTACCAGTTCCTTTTGGTAAAACAATTGCGCCTCTTAATTGTTGATCAGCTTTTTTGGTATCTAGATTTAGATGCATAGCTACTTCAACAGAAGAGTCAAATTTAGTTGTTGCTGTTTCTTTTACTAATTTAACAGCTTCTTCTTTAGTATATAATTTGTGTTTGTCAACTTTACCTGCTGACTCTATAAATCTTTTACTTTTTTTCATCTTCTAATTCCTCCTTGTGGTTTGGTGGAAAAGCGGACGTTTCCTCCCACATAGGCTATACCTATGTTAATCTTCTACTTTAATTCCCATATTTAAAGCTGTTCCTTCGATTGTCTTCATTGCTGCTTCAACAGTTGAACAGTTTAAATCAGGTAATTTAGTTTCAGCAATTTCTCTTAATTGATCTTTAGTAATTGTACCAACGATTTCATTTTTACCTTTAGTACCACCTTTGTTTATTTTTGCAGCTCTTTTAAGTAAGAATCCTGCAGGTGGAGTTTTAACGGTGAAGTCAAAACTTCTATCTTCATATACGTTGATAACTACTGGTAAGATATCACCCATTTTATCTCTTGTAGCTTCGTTAAATTTAGTACAAAATTCTCCTAAGTTAACTCCGGCTGGACCTAAAACTGTTCCAACTGGTGGTTGTGGGGTTGCCTTACCGGCTTCGATTTGTAATTTAATTTGCTTAACTAATTTTGCTTTTGCCACGAAAAACACCTCCTATAATATTTTTTCGTGAGTGGTTCAAATGATTATTATCCGCTTTATTAACTTATTAATTTGTTAATTAATCACTTCCCAAAATGTTTAAATTTTGGATTTTATATGAATCTCCCACTTAAAGCTATAAACATAGCTCTTTAATAATAACATAATTTATTTGATTTGTAAACTAAGCTTTGGTAATTTGTGATAATTCTTATGATTAATTTATGATAATGTCTTAAGTGTTAACTTTTGAAAATGTCCCAAGTCTGATATATAATATGTCACCGA
>CALVRJ010000064.1 GCA_944358545.1 uncultured Bacilli bacterium
TACTTTGTTACCTTTTACTTAAACGGGAGCTCTTCCTGTGTCACTTCTACCGGCTCAAATCCGTCTTTATCCTGAAATTCATTCAGCTGCAGGAACACGCAGCGCACTGGCTTGCCATCGATCTTCTTTAATTTCGTCTGGTTCTTCCCGTCTGTCTGGATAATGCCTTGCTTGTCCGCCCAGTTCAGGAATGCCTTATAAGAATAATCCCCCTGCCGGCACAGTTCCTTTACTGCCTGCGGATACATAACCGCATAGCCGCCGCTGATCACGCCCCACTGCTCTGTCGTCGCCGTTGCATCAAACCTCTGACGGTTCATGTTGATCTTGTCCAGAAGATAGTGGTAGCAGCGCTCATGCTCCGACACTTCGCTTTTATCCACAAGGACGCTTTCAGCTTCCTGCACACTGATGTATTCCCCATCGTAGAAGATGTAATCCGTCGCTATCCGATCAGCCAGCAACAGAATTGCCATGGAAATGCTCTGCTTCTGCATCTTATCGACACTGAAAAGTTCCTTCTGGAACTTCTGTTGCATTTCCCGCAGTTCCTCCATGTCCATTTTCTTTATGATCTGCACGAACCTATTTCCGGCAAATCCATAGTTCTTTTTGAGTAGCTCCGCGGTATACTGCGGATCCCGATACACCTTTTCGCCGCATTCAATCTCGAGAATACGATTAATGGCACCGCCCTGCGATACGTAAGAAGTCAGTGGGCGCTCCCCGTTTGTAAGGATCGTATTCTTCCACCGGTTTTCCCGACGGATCCCCAGCTCCTTATTGGACCGACTCTTACCTTTTCCGGAGCACAGATCATATACAACGCCTTCAAAGTTGTCTCGGATCCGGCTGCTTGTCTTACTGGTATCATCCAGCATTAAAGGAAGATGGTTCAGCAAGTCCGCCCGGATTTCAAGCTGTGTGTCTGTCGTCTTGAAATCGCCTATGTATTGCCCGCTGTCTGGGTTCGCCCATATTGAAGCGGCAAGCATCATGGAGACAGACTTTCCGCCTTCCGTTTCGCCCCACAGATCCACGATAAATGGCAACGCTCCCAGCCGGCTCACAAGGATACTTGCAAAGGATGCCGCAAGAGAAAATTTGATCTCCGGCCGACCGGTCCGGCGTAATGCCCTCACATGATCCAGCCACTCCTGCCAGTTTCCGCGCTCTCTGATGCTTTCATATACTTGTCCAAACGACATATCTCCATCAAAAATAATCTCTGTATCATACGGCAGGAATCCTTCCCCGATCCAGCCCAGCTTTGCACTGGATTTCTGAACCGGGATCTCGTCATCATTCAGGTTTTCCACATCCGACAGATATTTCACCAGAAGTTTTGCATTTTCGGATGTAACTGCCACGCCCAGCTTTGACAGTGAAACAATCTTGTTCGCTGAAGATATGATATCTTTCGGAACCGTAATCTCTGTCCAGCGGTGATTCCGTTTATATGCAAGCCTGATCTGCTCTTCTCCTGTTTCCAGATTTCGCAGCCTGCCGATCGGCAGGATCGGATGATAACAGACAATCACTTCGTTTGAATAATCCTTATTAAATGTCCGTATTCCGTTATCTGCAGCAAGCCAGGATCCGCATTTCATCGAATCGTATTTCCCTGTGAAATTTGTCCAGTTCTCAATTAGTGTCTGGCTCTGTTTCTGCTTCTGGATAGACTCCTTCTCTGCCTTCTCGAACGCTTTTACCATAATATCGAACTGTCCCTTTACACCGAGCTCTTTCGCCCGATCCTGAAAGGAAAGGAGCATCTGCGCCCTCCGGATAGCGTCTTCCTGTTCAAAGATTTCCACAAAAACCTCTTCCGACAGGATCTCTTTTTTGTCATAGTCTTTTAAAGGCTTCATATCACTCCTTCATCACCTCGGTTCGTTCAAAATTTCATGCAGATACAATTGGTACTGCAGTTTGTTATAGCTTTCCGTCCAAAGATCCGATAATGGCGCCGAAAGCGTCAGGACATCCCCGTATATGTCGATTAGCTCGTTATTAATCTTGCGTTGCTCTTTCAGGTCCTCTTCCTGTCTCTGCCGCCGATCACGCTCTTTTCGGGCATGGTACCGCGCCATTCGCTCGCTGAACGTTTCCTTTTTCTGTTCGTATGTTCCGCCCAGCTCAAAGAATGCTTCCCGGAATGTGATATCTTCCATCTCACTAACAAAGTCAAAGATATCCCCATGCGCCCCGCACCCAAAGCAGTAATAACTATCCTGATAGATCTTCATTGATGCGGTTTTCTCTCTGTGAAACGGGCAGCAAATAAAGCCCGACCGGTTTGGTTGAAGACCATATCGCGCCAGCACATCCCTCATGCTATATGCAGCCTTTATCTCTTCGCTGGTCATAGTCCATCCCTCAAAATCCGGATAATCTCTTTTCCAGTGTCTTTCTTTTCGCAGAATGAAAACTTCACGTTATATCGGTCCTGTATCGTACAGAGTGACTTATATAATTGATTCCCATCGACAGCCTTTGCCGATACAACGTATTTCACACGCTTTCCATTTTCCCACTTCCACCGGATTTCGTGTTTCCTGGGATTTTTCCAGAAGTATACATCCTCAAGACTATTTATATCAGGACCATGTTCAACCAGAATTACTAACTGGATCCCTGCATCTATTGCTTTTAGCAACTCTTTCTTGAAACGCTCATGTTGCTGACATACATTTCCACAGAGTTCCTGCAAGTTCTGCTTTCGGTCGATGATGAGCCTGGGGTTATCCAGGCTCATATAGTCACCGACAAGAAGCTTGCTCGAGAAATGTTTTACTCCGGACTCGTCAAATGTCTTTATGATTTTCCGGATTGCCCGTGCTTTTTCACGGGAATCAATCTGTATATCCAACAGTATCCCTCCTAGTTGAACGGTAACTCCTCATCAATGCCATCCGGGATATTCATAAACCCATCTCCTGCTGGCGTTGATTCTGGATGATACCCATTGATGTGATTCTTATATGCCGTAGTTTCTGACATATCCGGAATCTGCGCATCTGCAACCTTATCAACAGATACAAACCAGCGGAGAACACGCTTTTCAATCTCCCTGCCATTGTAATAGTCCATCTGCGGACCGAATACACCACCAATCAACTTACCCTTGAATTGTGCCTCAAAATTGTCTCCCCACTGCGTCTCAAATCCTTTATTAGAATGCTCTACGCAGGTGATAAACGTCTTAAATGATCGGCTGCAATTTCCTTCACTATCTTCAGTGAGAATATATTGCGTAGCCTGATTTGGCCACTTTTTCTCCGGACGGATATCATCTCGAAACATCTTTTCAAAATAGCCGGCCTGCTTGTCAGCTTTGGCGAAATCAAATGACACTCTAATCATGTCTTTGCCAGTCTTTGATTTCATCTCGCACACTTCTTTAATAATCAACTTATGTCCTCCAAGCTCTACCGGGATAAATTCGCCCTGTGCCTGTGTATCATCATAATTTCTTGGTTTTCTCATGTTCACAATCCTCCAACGCCTTCATCACCTCCACAATGTCATTGTCAATCTCCATCTGGTCAAATGCTCCCATAGGAGACTTCGCTGTACTGTTGTTCGCCTGCGTCTCAAACTTATACTGTCCATCCACGCACTTACTTAGCAATACTGTCGTGAACTTCGACTCCAGACAGATCTTATCCAGCTTCTTTCCGGAAGTCTTGATTCTGGTAAACATATAGCCTGCTTCGTCATGATCCGTCTGTGTATGCGCTGTAAAAATAATTGTTAGATCATCCCTGTATGTATAAGCTTCACAAACCAAATCCCAAACACAGGCTGCCAAATCAACCCACTTGTCATACCCTTTTTCTTTGCTTCTACGCATCTCATCGGCAACCATGAGACCGTTGAGCGTATCCACCACGATCACTTTGATATTTGGACACTTTTCGGCAATCCTCTTGATAAATTGTCGGACGACATTTGCATCATCAGTCGCCTTGTAATTTTTATTTTCAACACTGTACTGGCTTCTCCAACCTCTCCATGAGAGTCCCTTCATATCAGCGTCGATATAGTATGTACTTTTCGGATCCAGATTTCTCATTGAGGTTGTTTTTCCGGATCCGGATTCTCCCATGATTGCGATTACCTTACTCATCGTCTGCCTCTCCTTCCTCTTCCTCAATCACCCTGCTCGCCCACATATCCGCAAAATGCAGCAGCATATACAGGGGTGTCTCTTTGCCCTGAATTTCGTACTTAAACGGACCATACAGCCCATTATGCCAGAGGATCGCTTGCTGTTCTTCTTCGGTCAGTTCTATAAATCTGGAAACGATCGCAATGCTACGCACTTCATGGTCTACATACAGCAGATCAGGATTTGAGATATAAGGCTTCTTTTCTGACTGATACGGTTCCGGGTCCGGATTTGCCTTTGTAGCACGTCCTTTCAGCATATTAGGGATGTATCCAGGCTTTCCATATTGTCCCATCTTCCCGAGATCATGAAGGAAAGCACATATAGCAATTGAGTGATAATTCAATTCCGCACCGAATGCCATATCCAAAGAGATCATTATTTCATACACATTGGCGCTGTGTTCCGCGAGCCCTCCTGCTTTCGCCATATGACGACCTGAGCTGCAAGGCGCTTCAAAATATCCCCCTTCATCCATATAATCAATAAGCTGATCTATACCGTTCCTGCCTGTGTCAGTTAAAATTCTTATAATTCTATCTTTCATTCTGATTCTCCTTTTTCATCGAAACTGCCCCGGGATCATCTTCCTGACTATTGCTTTCGCTCGTAGTGGCTACTCCTCACAGGGATATGGTTCCCGGTATCGGGCGCTTTCGGCATTTCCCGGCAGTTTTCATTATTCTTTGTCCGAAATCTTCATACCGATGATTGCCCTTATGGGACGAGTAGTATAATTAGGTTCTTCCGTCTCCAGATACGAAATAAGTGCATCCATCCGGCCGCTAATTCTGCATAAGCGTTCAAATTCTTTTGCATCTACCAACATC
>CALVRJ010000065.1 GCA_944358545.1 uncultured Bacilli bacterium
AATGTTTAGCGATACCACTTAGTTATGATGAAAGTTTATCGTTGGAGTACCCTGCAAAATTTTAGTAATGTTTAGCATGTCACCTATACTCTTATTATTATAAATGGTTGGAGTACCCTGCAAAATTTTAGTAATGTTTAGCTCATCTTTTATCTCTCCTTTCTCGTCAATTGTTGGAGTACCCTGCAAAATTTTAGTAATGTTTAGCTTGTAAATTTTAAATTTGTTATAATATCTTGTTGGAGTACCCTGCAAAATTTTAGTAATGTTTAGCTACCATTCCAAGATGATACTATAACAACAGTTGGAGTACCCTGCAAAATTTTAGTAATGTTTAGCGCTTCACAAAGAAGTTCAACTTTAGAAGGGTTGGAGTACCCTGCAAAATTTTAGTAATGTTTAGCTATGTTCAAACAAAAAATGAACGATTTAATGTTGGAGTACCCTGCAAAATTTTAGTAATGTTTAGCAATGGGTAAATTTCACAGTGCGTTGGCTTTGTTGGAGTACCCTGCAAAATTTTAGTAATGTTTAGCTATAATTTCAACGTAACATCTTATAATCAGGTTGGAGTACCCTGCAAAATTTTAGTAATGTTTAGCACATGTTGTCAATGTTTCTATTTGTTTGTGGTTGGAGTACCCTGCAAAATTTTAGTAATGTTTAGCATCGTATCTAATCATAATCAATTATCCCCTGTTGGAGTACCCTGCAAAATTTTAGTAATGTTTAGCTTTTGAATGTAACATTAGGTATTCTAATAGTTGGAGTACCCTGCAAAATTTTAGTAATGTTTAGCTAATTCCAAAACCACGGGTAAAACCGTAGAGTTGGAGTACCCTGCAAAATTTTAGTAATGTTTAGCGTTTACATTTGCTAGTAAATTATTCACATGTTGGAGTACCCTGCAAAATTTTAGTAATGTTTAGCTGCACCCGTCGAGATGTCAAGCCCTCTGTGTTGGAGTACCCTGCAAAATTTTAGTAATGTTTAGCTTAATGGTATAATTATTGTGGTAGGAACATGTTGGAGTACCCTGCAAAATTTTAGTAATGTTTAGCTTTTAAAAAATTATTAAAAAAGTATTGCATGTTGGAGTACCCTGCAAAATTTTAGTAATGTTTAGCCATTGTTTTACCCGAGAAAGTAAAAGTATCGTTGGAGTACCCTGCAAAATTTTAGTAATGTTTAGCCGCCCTGCATAATTATAAAGAATTAAATAAGTTGGAGTACCCTGCAAAATTTTAGTAATGTTTAGCTTATTGAATATCGTACATTAATTAAGACTCTGTTGGAGTACCCTGCAAAATTTTAGTAATGTTTAGCTTTGCATTATTTCTTCACTAACTGTTGTCGGTTGGAGTACCCTGCAAAATTTTAGTAATGTTTAGCTTATTAAGTGGTTCGATGCTATATGTATAAGTTGGAGTACCCTGCAAAATTTTAGTAATGTTTAGCAGTTTATTATTGATTTCTGTTTGTACATCTGTTGGAGTACCCTGCAAAATTTTAGTAATGTTTAGCTTGTATAATCTCGAATAGCTTGCGAGGTTTGTTGGAGTACCCTGCAAAATTTTAGTAATGTTTAGCGCTAGAAGCTAGCTTTTGTTTTATTTGTCGTTGGAGTACCCTGCAAAATTTTAGTAATGTTTAGCAACTTCTTCACCAGGAAAAATACTATCTGCGTTGGAGTACCCTGCAAAATTTTAGTAATGTTTAGCATACCAAGAATATAAGATAAACTTCTTCGTGTTGGAGTACCCTGCAAAATTTTAGTAATGTTTAGCTCTGATTTGTTATAAGACCATGTCCAAGTAGTTGGAGTACCCTGCAAAATTTTAGTAATGTTTAGCGAAATAAGAAGGTGATAAGATGTCAAAAATGTTGGAGTACCCTGCAAAATTTTAGTAATGTTTAGCTTGTATAATCTCGAATAGCTTGCGAGGTTTGTTGGAGTACCCTGCAAAATTTTAGTAATGTTTAGCTTTTTTGGCATATTCATTGTTAGACGTTCGTTGGAGTACCCTGCAAAATTTTAGTAATGTTTAGCAATAGCATTAATCAAAGTTCTAACACCTCCGTTGGAGTACCCTGCAAAATTTTAGTAATGTTTAGCTCGCTTGCGATTGATGTTGCAACATTAACAGTTGGAGTACCCTGCAAAATTTTAGTAATGTTTAGCGCCCCTAAATACGTAAAACTTCAATGTAAAGTTGGAGTACCCTGCAAAATTTTAGTAATGTTTAGCAACCTTTAGGAACTTCTTTAACGATTGCTCGTTGGAGTACCCTGCAAAATTTTAGTAATGTTTAGTTTATTGTTGCAATATATATTAATGAATTAAGTCTTTTTATTTCTTTATTTATTTCTTGTTTATTATTAAAAGAAGAACTATTTTCTAGTCCTTCTTCAATTCTTCCTTGCTTTGCAAATTTTTGGGATTTATCCCCAGTGCTTCCCACGGGTCTGTTTCTGCCATGAAGAATTTTCGTATTTTCATTATTAGATGTTTCAATAATTTCATCAGATTCACCTCTAAAAATATCATACAACGAGTTCAAACTTTTTTCAATCTTATTCATTTTAGATAAAATCTGTTCTCTTTGTGGATGGGTTGGATTTGATTTTGATGATTCTGGAGCTATATGCATTCTATCTTCCTTCGACATATCATTCATATATCTTTGCTTTGTATCTGAGACTTCTATTTCACCAAGACGATTAGCATATCTACGGCGTCCTAATATTGTATTTGTTCCAGTATTAAATCCTTCAACATGTTGAATTACATGTTGTATTTCATGTAATAGAGTTCCTTTTAACTGTTTCCTATCACTAAGCAACGAATTATTTATCTCTATTTCTTTTTCTCCATAATAGGTTGTTGCACCATTTTGTTTGTTTTTAAAAGAAATATTATAATCAGCTAATTCAGGATATAATTCAAATAAATAATCATGACTGATTATATCCTTGAGTTTATAAGTTGAATTCTTGTTTATATTTTTTATTAGTTTAATTGAACTATCATCAAATTCAAACTTCCATTTGCCATATTTATCTTGAAACCACTTAGTTTGTTGTCTAATTTCTTCATTATTTACTCCATCTTTTTTTAATTTTAAAGCTTTTTCATAATTCTTCAAAGCATCCGACTTATATTTTGAATCTTTCATTTGTTTTATGGCGTTAATACCACCTATACTATATTCTGTTTTTGCACTAGCGTCAGCCTCGTTATTTTGATATATCTTTTCAATGTACGTTTTACTTTTTCTAGTTGTCTAGCTTCTTTTGAACCAGCTGTTGCCATCTTATAAAGATGTTTAATTTCATCATATACCTTTTGAAATATATTTCTATGTTTAGAAAGATTTTGTACAAACTCAGTATCACTAAATATGTATTGTCCCGCAAGTTCACTTGTAAGTTCGTTATCTATGTTAACTCCTTTAACATTTTTATATGCTTCTGTGAGTTTTGGTTTTAACTTATCAAAATCACCTTTTGTTTTTGCATACTCAAATAGTTCATCTTGAAGTGTTTTATAATCTTGTTTTAGATCTATGTCATCTTAAATAGTACTAAAACACTGTTAGATATACAGTATATAATAATTCTCAAAATGCATTACGTTTTAAAAAGAAAATGCAAAATGGAACACATATTGCACTTGACATTTTAATTAAAAATTAAAATTCATAACTTATCGTAAAACTTTACTTTAATTTTACCATAAGTTAAATATCAAAAATAAAACAAATTAGACATGTTAATAACTAAAAAAGTAACAAACATAAATAAAAATGCTATAATGATAAAGAAAGGTAAGATGTATATGAAGTTATATAGTAATGAAATAGTTTTTCGTGGACATCCAGATAAAGTCTGCGACCAAATAAGTGATGCCTTGTTAGACGCTTACTTAGAAGGCGATAAAAATTCCAGATGTGCCATCGAAGTCATGGGTGGTAAAGGAAAAATATTCATAACTGGAGAAGTCACCAGTAATTCTAAAGTAGACATAGAAGAAATAGTCAAAAGAGTATTAAGAGACATTGGATATAAAGATAATTATGAAATAGTAAACAATTTAGGTCATCAAAGTCAAGATATTGCTCTAGGTACTAATGACACTGTAGGTGGTGCCGGTGATCAAGGCATGATGTTTGGCTATGCCTGTGATGATACCAAAGAATTACTTCCAAAAGCCATGGTCATTCTCCAAAAACTATCTCGAAAATATGATGAGCTAAGAAAACAATATCCGGACATCTATTATCCAGATGGTAAAGCCCAAATAACTGGTTATTACGATGATGAAATGAAACTAAAAAAAATCAAAACATTCACTGTATCTTATAATAACTGCGAATGTAGAAGAGAAGAAACTGATAACCAAATAAAACAAATATGTGATGAAATATGTAATGAATATCATGTTGAAGTTGAAAATTATCTCATAAATCCAACCGGTAAATTTCTAATCGGTGGCTTTGAAGGAGATGCTGGACTAACGGGAAGAAAAATAGTCGTTGACAGCTATCAATCATTCGCCCCAGTAGGTGGAGGTGCCTTTAGTGGCAAAGACCCTACAAAAGTTGACCGTAGTGGTGCCTATATGGCTAGAGAAATTGCTAAATCATACTTAAGAGAATACCACCTTAAATGGTGTGAAGTTCAGCTTAGCTACGCTATCGGCATTGCTAGACCTTTGGCTATTTATATAAATAGTAATAAAGGTAACATTGAACCTCCGGAGGAACTATATGCCATGTGTACCCCACAAAACATTATTGAATCGCTAAACTTAAAAAATATAAAATATGAAGAAACCGCCAAATACGGTCATTTTCAAAACTAATATAGAAAGGAAAAATAATAATGGTAGATTTTAAAAACAAAGCCCTAATCAAACTAGGACACATCTCAAACGAAAGAGGAAAAGAAATTGTCAAAGATATCATAATAAAAAACGAAGAAGTCATCGCTTCATTTGAATCTATGCGTGATAAACTAATATTCACCGATAAAAGAATAATTTCTGTAAATGTTCAAGGCCTAACCGGTAAGAAAGTAGACTACACATCCATTCCATACTCCAAAATACAAGCCTACTCAGTTGAAACTGCCGGCATGATGGATATGGACGCTGAAATTGACATAACCATAAGTGGCCTTGGCACAGTTAGATTCGAATTAACTGGAACTACCGACATCAAAGAAATATGCCGGGAAATATCCGAAAAAATCTTAGATTAACAAGCAAAGTTAATCTTTTTTGTATCTATTGACGAACACATGTTTACTTTGTTAAAATATAATAAGTAGGTGACCATATGAAAAAAAGAAAACTTAAAACTCAAAATGCCATAATAACTTTAGTTCTTTTAATTATTTTAGGCCTAGGTGGCTTTTATCAAAACGACATAAAAAATATAATAACCAAAGAAAATAGCGAACCCGAAGCTAAAGAAGAGACTAAAACAGTATCTCATTCATACGACATCGGCAATATCCCTGAATATAGTGGTGAACCTGTCATAACCATCAACAACAATAAACCAGAATTTACTAAAGAAGAATTGCAAACAAAATCACTTGAAAAATATAGTGACCTAGACTCTTTAGGTCGCTGTGGCCAGGCCATTGCCCTAGTTGGTAAAGAAACAATGCCCACCAAAGAAAGAGGTTCAATCGGTATGATAAAACCAACTGGATGGCACACTGTTAAATATGACATCGTCGATGGCAAATATCTCTATAATCGCTGCCATTTAATCGGTTATCAACTTACCGGCGAAAATGCCAACGAAAAAAATCTCATAACCTGTACCAGATATATGAACGCCACTAGCATGCTTAAATACGAAAACGAAGTAGCTGATTATATCGATGAAACAGGAAATCACGTTCTATATCGGGTAACCCCAATCTTTGAAGGTGATAACCTTTTAGCCACAGGAGCTCAAATGGAAGCTGAGTCAATCGAAGACGGTGGCCAAGGAATCTCATTCAACATCTTTGTTTATAATATTCAAGATGGAATCACAATCGACTATAAAACCGGCGATAGCCACTTAAATCAGTAAAAATTACTGATTTTTTTTGTAAAAAAAAGGAAATAGGAAAAAAATATCGTATATATATCTATAGAAGGGGCCAGAAAGGAAGATATATATGCACACAATTACCAAATATTTAACCCTAATCATCACTATGCTAACAGGTGGTCTAACAAACATAAGTACTCATGGCCTAGAAATACCCATAGTCAAACAAAATAGTGGACTCTACTTAAGCACACCAAACCGTTACGTCTATAAAGGAATAAACCCTAATAACTATCTAAAATTTAATAATGAGCTTTGGCGAATCATTTCCTTCGAACCAGACGGAACCATCAAAATAATCAAAACGGAAAACATACAAAACATTCCCTTTGATACAAATAATCAAAATGACTGGGAAACATCAACCTTAAATAAATACTTAAATAATAACTATTATTTAAGCCTTCCTAAAGAAATTCAAAACCAAATAGTAAATCATACCTGGAATATAGGAGCCGTTTATAAAAATCAAAAAGCTGGCGAAGCTTTAAAATATACCGTTGAAGAAGAAAAAGAACAAATAACCACTGCAAAAATTGGATTAATAAGTATGAGTGAATATATTGAAGCTATGGATAACTCTAAAACCTGTGGAAACATTAGCCTAATCTTTAAAAACGAAACAAAATGTCAAAATTACCTAGATAAAATAGTTAAACAAAATAACCTTGAAGCAGCTTGGACAATCTCTAAAGATGAATATTCAAAAAGTACGGTTTATTATATTGGCAATACATATTTTCCTGATAATATGGCAAATAGTAATTTCATTGCTGCTATTCCGTCCATTTACCTAAAGAAAAACATCACCTTAATAGGTGATGGAACTAAAACAAAACCATATCAAATTACCAAAATAAACTAATAATTTTAGCAAACATATTCTGACTAAACGGCGCACTATAAATAAACCTCGGATTATCGCTATAAATTGCCTGGCAAATCTTGTTTACAATTGAAGTCAAAGCTCTTTGCTCAAAAAATAAAACAAACCTGTCATAACCTCGAATAAAATCAAGTTGATATTCAAAAAAAGAATTAACATCCATAAAATCATACTTCTTATCCATTGCAAGCTTGTTAAAACCAGTCCTATAAAGCCCAGGCAAAATAAGCGAAACCTTAATATCTGTATTCAGTAACATAAGTTCAAACCGCAAAGCCTCAACCATCTTAATAAGACTTGCCTTGCTTCCTGAATATGCCCCTAAAAATGGCATTGGAATCCTTCCAGCTAAAGACCCCATAATAATAACCTTACCATAACCTTTTTTAATCATTTTCTTTAAAACCCGCTGAAGCAAATTAACATTACTAAAAACATTAACCTCAAAAGTATTTCTAATCTTATCCAAAGGAATCTCACAAATCGCACCACTCTCTGCTAAAGCCGCATTCGCAATATAAATATCGATATCCAAATCATCTAATATTTTATAATCAGCTGTATTTGTAACATCTAATTTAAAACACTTAACATTTTTATAATCCTTATACTTATTCTTCATAACCATAAGCTCACTATCTGTATGCACAGTTAAATAAAGCTCATAATCATTTATAATTCTTAAAATAACCTTAGATATAATCCCACTACGCGCTCCCGTAATTAAAACCTTTTTCATAAACATCACCACTAAATAGTCTAAACAAAATAAAGGCAAATATACCATAGTTGACAACCAAAATCAAAGATGATATTTTAAAACAAAGGAGAAATACTATGGAAAAATCTAAATTTAAAATGATTGATGAACCATTTACCTGCGAAGTTTGCGAGAAACAAATAAAACCATTAGGTTATACGGCCAGAGACCACTGCCCGTACTGTCTCTCATCAAAACATGTTGATATTAACCCTGGTGACCGTGAAGCAACGTGTCATGGAATCTTAAAACCAGTCGCAATTGAACCGTTTAAAAAAGGAACTTATAAAATAGTTTATAAATGTGAAAAATGTGGTATTCAAAAGAAAAACATCGCCGCCAAAGACGATAACTTTGATTTAATTGTTCAGATTATGTCAAATCCAGTATCATTTGAATAAAAGGTAATAAAATAGCAAAGTAATATATTATTTTCATAAAATATTTGCTTGTTAATTATAAAAGTGCTATAATCTCAAATAGAAAGGGCTAGTACAGACTTTATTTTTGTGCTAGTTTTTTTGTGGGAGGTAAGTTTTGTGAAAAAAATAATATTTATAGTTTTACTTATGATTAATTTTTATCCTTTAAATGTGGCAGCACAGCGTGGTTGTTGTTCACGTCATGGCGGAGTTTCAAACCAGTGTTCAAATGGTCGTCAAGTATGTAATGATGGGAGCGTAAGTCCTAGTTGTCCATGCGAGGATTATTCATCATATATACCATCAACGAGTTCTTCAGGTAATTCTTCAAGTGGTAACTCAAACAGTTCATCATCGGCTAAATCAGTAAGCATACCTTCATATAAATATGGATGTACAAACTCAAATGCACTAAACTATGACCCATCAGCTACAAAGGATGATGGTAGTTGTATCGAAAAAGTAACCGGTTGTATGGACTCAAATGCTCGAAATTATAATAATTTGGCAAATGTTTCAGATTCATCATGTGAATATGAAACAGAAGTAAAAGAAACTAAAAAAATTAAATATAAAACAAAATACAAATATACTGATAAACTTGATTATAATGTGGAAAAAGTCATTAAAAAGGGTGAAAAAGGAATAAAAGAAGTTACATATAAAATAGTGACTAATGAATCCGGAAATCAAATTTCCAAAGAAAAAGTTTCCGAAACTATAATTACTAAACCTGTAAATCAAATAGTCGAAAAATCATCAAAAACGAGTCAAAATGATATAGCAATATATGTAATTTGGATAATCTCACTATTTGTCGCTATTATATATTCAACAAGTCATAAAAAAGCGAATTTACTAATTAATAAAATAAAGAATAAAACCGGAAACACAAAAGTTGTTTGGTACTTTGTTTATATATTTTTTGTAATTGGGCCAATTATTGATTTAGTTCTTATAATTTTAAATATAGCAAAAGAAAAAGGTAATAAAATAGAAAAATAACGAAATATATGTCAAGTAAAGTAATACACCCTTTACTTAACGTAAAACTGCATGCTATAATAAAAATAAGAATAGAGGGATAACATGTTTGAAAATAGAAGTCAAGCCTTATTTGCTGGATGCATATTTGCCACTACCACTGTAATATATATGGCCGCTTATTATGGAGCATATTTATTAATAACCGGATTATACGTTCCATATCAAGTGTTCTTAGTAATGCCACTTCTTTTCTTACTTGGTTTTGGAGCCATCTTTGCTTGGATTGGTTTTGTTACCTCTAGAAAAGTCTATGCTATAATCGGAACATTACTTTGCATAGCTGGTTCAGTAATTCTCTTACCAGTAAATCCACTATTAATTGCTTATATGGTAGTCTTAGAAATAGTTGGGTGCATTGAATTAAATAAATACAAACCAATTGAAATAAAAATTGAAGAAGAAACTCCACAACCCAAAAAGAGAAAAAATAAAGTCAAATCTAAGTAAGATGTCAATAACTTATGAAAATGTCCCGAAAAAAAGTAAACATTAGTGGAAAAATTTTTAAGCATATACATGGTTTGT
>CALVRJ010000066.1 GCA_944358545.1 uncultured Bacilli bacterium
GGATGAACAATATAGTCACTTTCAATTCACGACCTCCAAGAGGAGGTCGGCGCGGATGATCTATATGATTGTAATTACATTGCTTTCCACTTTCAATTCACGACCTCCAAGAGGAGGTCGACGCTGTATGTCTTGCCGATACCACGACCGCCAAAAATCTTTCAATTCACGACCTCCAAGAGGAGGTCGACAACAATTCAGTTGGCAAATGTAGATAGTTATTATCTTTCAATTCACGACCTCCAAGAGGAGGTCGACCGTCATCACCTTCGGAAACATCACCGTAATTTCTCCTTTCAATTCACGACCTCCAAGAGGAGGTCGACCCAGCGGACGTGAATCCAACACCACAGACAATATCTTTCAATTCACGACCTCCAAGAGGAGGTCGACTATTGACCCGACAACCGGACTTCCAAACAGTTTGCACTTTCAATTCACGACCTCCAAGAGGAGGTCGACTAGAATCCCTTCACGTTCGGAAAAGTCCGAACGCCTTTCAATTCACGACCTCCAAGAGGAGGTCGACCAAGTAGCACAATACGAAACCGATTTTTTTAAACCTTTCAATTCACGACCTCCAAGAGGAGGTCGACGGTCTACCGGGTCTATACAGAGCTGGAAGAAGATCTTTCAATTCACGACCTCCAAGAGGAGGTCGACCCACGGACCTTGTCCACGCCTTCTGTGATCTGGTCTTTCAATTCACGACCTCCAAGAGGAGGTCGACTGGCATGATGCTTTAATGTTTGTCTCACATCAACCTTTCAATTCACGACCTCCAAGAGGAGGTCGACTAAATCTTCTGGTTAATTTTATTTTTATGCACATCTTTCAATTCACGACCTCCAAGAGGAGGTCGACAGCATTTTTTCACAAAAAATCTTCTATTTTAGGACAAAAAATAGATATTTTGTCCTAAATCTGTCTATCTTTTCTTGACTATTTATTCTTTGCTCTAAAATGCATAACTGTTTTGTGCAATTTTATCAGTGCGAATCCTTTGATAATTTATGGTCACATTCCATTCGCACTAAAAAATCAGCGGTTCTGTTACATCAAAGCTCGGCTTTGCTCCAACATGTTCTACTCTATTCTTATATTTATCTCCCAAGTTATAAAATCTCAAACTGTCCACTTCTTTATCTATGATTTTTTCCAGAATAGATTTTACTTGCTTATATTTGGCCGAGTCCATCTGGCACTCAAAAACCGAGTTTTGAACGCGCTGTCCATAGTTGACGCATTGTTTGGCTACTTGCCGAAGACGTTTACGTCCGGCAGCTGTCTGGGTATTCACATCATATGTAATAAGAATAAGCAAATCTAACACCTACTTCCATAAAAACGGCGGATACTCATCCAGATCACCTCTCAGATATCTCGCAAGAAGTAAAGCCTGTGCATGGGGAATCATTCCCCATTCCAGTTTTTCATTAAGAAACGGATGTTTTATCATATCTTGTTTTCGTTCTTGCCAGGCGCTCAAAAAGACTCTTCGTCCGTTGTCATTTAAAAACACGGTACCATTTTCTTTTTGAATAAAGTGCTCCTTTTTTATAACACGTTTATTGATCAAAGTCAGAACAAACCGTTCCGCCATAACGCCTCTGAGTTCTTCCATAATATCCAATGCCAAAGAAATTCTTCCCGGTCTGTCTGTATGGTAAAAGCCCACATAAGAGTCCAGTCCAACACCTTCCAATGCTGAACCGCACATTCCTGCCAATAAACTGTAGGCAAAAGACAAAAGCGCATTTACATTGTCCAGGGGCGGCCTCTTATTGCGGCCTTTAAAGTAAAAGTCCTCTTTTTGCCGTAAAATCAACTGATCAAACACAGAGAAATATACGGAAGCAGCCTCACCTTCCAACCCTAATAACACCGAAGCATCTTCGCAGGTTCGGATATTTTGAAGACTATTATACAGCAGTCGAGATTTTTCTTTTATCTTTTCCGAATCCAGGCGCAAAGAATAGTCTCTGACTGCTCTTTCCAGAACCCATCTTGCATTATATACTTTTGCAAATATAAAATTTCTTGCAATAAGGATACTTTGGTATTTATCATCACTAATCCTATACTGCTTCTTACGCAAAGTTACATTTCCCTTGACTTCTCCTGTTACCCGTGCCAGGAATCTGCCGCTGCCTGTCATAAATGTTAGATCAATATTTCTCTTAGCACATGCCCCCATCAGAGCCGGACTTGCTCCTGTATAGCCAAAGGTTACTATAGATTGAAGATTGTGAAGCGGGATACGCCCAATTTCATTCTGCTGCTCCAATATGACAACATTTTCGCCATCTAAAGAAAGATATCGATTTGTCCCAGTAATATACAAAGTATTTAGCAATCGTTTCACTCAGGACACTCCTCCTCCAATTTGCTGTCAATATATTTCTTAGCAGAAACCTTTTTATTTAAAATCGGTAAACAGATATCTTTCAACGAACATGCATTACAACTCTTGCTTATTCTCACTTTTGGTGTATACCTCTGAGCATAATATTTATGCATTTCTGTGTACATATCTTTCACCTTTTGTCGCAGCGTTTCCGAAAAATCCACTCTTTCCCGATGTCTGGTTTCTCCATAATAGATGTACCCGTAGGGAATATCGCAACACAGCATTTCTTCCAGGCATAATGCCTGAGCAGCAACTTGCAGCGCATCCACATCATCTGTCTTTGGTTTCCCACGCTTATATTCTACAGGTATGACCCTGTACTTTCCTTCACGGCCTGAAATCGGGACACCATCTTCCGCTTTATAAAATTCTACCACATCGCATTCCCCGCTGATGCCCAGTTCCCGCGAATGTACAGGCATAGCTCTGACAACAATGAGTGAACCCCTTTTCTCTTTAACAGATGCATCATGGGCAACTTCATGAAGAAGTTTCCCTTCAACGGTTCTCACATTCTCCTGCCATTGAAGTTCGATATAGGCGAGCGCCCACTGCCTTCGGCAAAAAGCAAAATGTTGGATACCAGACAACTGAAGATAATCCTCTTCTTTATACAAAATCAAATAACCTCCGGATCCACACACCCATCCAAATGCCAGGATATGTCATAATCCTCAAATTTTTTCGGCCTTCCTGTTTTTTCTGCAATTTTAAAAGCTCTCTGTATTTTTCCACTGGAAGCAGCTGGCGTTTTTTCATTATGCTGCCACCAATACATTCTGCATACTTCTATACTTCCTTCCGGTCGGGCGGATGAAGCATCATTTTCAAAAAGTGTTCTCAGAGCTTCTTTCAGAAGTTCCGCATCTTCTTGAGAAAAGCCTGTTTTTTCTGCCAACTGTACATTAACGCTTCCCATGACTTTATACACAGCAAAACCGATCCTGTGTTTTGTACCCATTGTATCTGAAGCTTTACTTTCTTTTCCCGCCTCACTGTTAACACTTTTAGTGATCTGCATACTAATAATATCCACGGGTGACAGACTAACTGACTGATGGATGGATACAGGTCCGCGGACGCTTAACGACACTTCTTCTCCTTTAAAAGCGAAAACTTGTCCAAAACTTCGGACATCGATCCATTCCTTACACGCAATCTTGGCGCATAAATCTCTGTCTGCCTTTTTCCTATTCTTCATCTCAGCCGCTAATTCTTTACAGCCATCCGCCCGCTCTTTTAAACTGCGATATCCATCATCTGCACGATCGTCCGGTTGAACAAAAACCTTTTCTCCCAAATCCTGAAAACGATTTCTTATTTTCCGTTTAATACATACATCTGAAATTTCTCCATACCCGTCCAGATTGATCCTGGGCCGATTACCGTTTAACGGATCCCCATTGGGATTTGCATTAGTCACACTTACAAATAAAGTAAAATCAATTTTCCCTTTTAACTCGCTCATATATTTTTCCTCCATCATTCATTTTCTTTTTTATATTGTCTCAGTTCATACGATTGGCTATGAAATCCCAGTAAATACAAACCGTCTAAACGATCATTCTTCTGAAAATCTTCTATATCAAAAAGTTGGAAGATCCCATCCAGCAAGTTTTCATAAAATCTTCGTTCAGTTATAGAAAGCTTATTCAGGTAGGGCTGAAGGTTCTCCTCTATGATCTTCCATGTTTCAAAAGGTCTCATGGAAAAAGTACTCATGTACCGCTTTGCATTCGTGATACGTCCGGCGTCTTTTTCCCGGTCGTAGGTACGAAATTCAATTCTGTCTGCCACAGCCAGTAAGCGCCCGTATAAATAACTTCGATCTTTACAGCTTTCATTTAATGCCATATCCCATTCCTCCTTTGGATTTCTGTCTATTCTGTTCTTTTTTACGAAAGAGCAGGCCAATGCCAGAACGCTTTCCCAATTATACCGTTTCTCATAGGCTAAAGGCGCTGAAGCCTTATTAATGGCCGTCATGACCAAATCATACGGAAGATTTCTTCCATCCCAAATACAGGGTATCAGGCGACGGCTTGTCTCCGCATAAAGTCTTTTCCGGTTTTTATCACCGATCATCAATCGGCCTTTTGATTCAGACCCATACAGAAGATCAGCAATATCGCTTACCCCCGGAACTCCGTAATATGAAAATTTTTTCCCATTTTTATGCTTGCTTTGAAGCCATCCGCACTGATCGTGCCACTTTTCAATGTTTTTCAGATATCGGGTTGTCTCAAGAGATCGATATTCTTCCAATGCCAGCCGCCCCGTTGTTGCCGCATCAAATGCCATAAGCACCATATGGGACGTATGTTCAACACTTTTTCCGTAGCCTTCCAGCGCATTATAAAACTGACGCGCTGTTATAGGATTTTCATCGGTATCTTCTGTCCCGCCGCCTTCATCCCAGTCATCCTCAAAGGAATCCATAAACACATCTTCTTCGCCCATTTTATTAGCTGTTCCAGCCGTCGCCGCTTCCCAGATGGTTTCCGTATCTTCATCCCACGGAATGACATTCTTCATATCCGATTCCCAAGTGACCAGCATTAATGTATCATATCTTTTGCCTTGTTTCCTTATGATCCATTTCAAAGCATTATGTAACTTTTGCGAGGACATATTACCGATGGAAAACGCCTGCTCTTTTGTCGCAAAACGTCCTTTAAAAGTAAAATTTGCCTCATCGTTGGATGAAATCAGTTTTGCGCCATCTCCTTCATCCCGGATTTTTTTTGAATGGAGATAAGAGGGCGTCTGCATTTCTCCTGTGATATAGTCAATACTTTTCTCCGACTCAATGGATTGATAATATCGGATAAAACATTCCTGAAGTGAACGGTCTTCCCAACATTTATCCGAAAATTCCTCCTCCATCCCCTCATCATTCCGCACTATAAAACGTACAAAAGCCATTGTCTGAGATATATTTTGTATTTTTATTTCTTCTGATAGATGGCCATTCTCATCCAGTTCCAATACCCGTTCTCTCAAAAGATCTTTTATGAGGATTCCCTTTTTCATATAAGCATAGATAGCATCTACTTTAGGATGGGTATATCTGGAAAGGTGCCACTTTTTCAGGCCTTCCATATACATTTCATGATACTCCGCGGGATTTCCTTTCTTGTCCGGTACATATTCACCATAATCTCCCGCCAGATATTTTAAGTTATCACAAAGAGGATGGGCCGCTTTCCCTGCTGTCCGGCTCCCGGATTTCTCGGTCACAGGAATGATCGTCAATTGATCCTCGTTATCTACT